>NZ_BAAIHC010000021.1:0-75622 GCF_054652575.1 Silvimonas sp. JCM 19000
GTATGCGAACGCGTTTGGTTTAGCCACGCGCAAGGGCGAGGAAGTGAGCCACAGCGGCGTGGAGTTTCTCGACATCTTGCGCCGCATGTAGCGCGTCGCGCGCGTCGCCGCTTGATGCATAGGGTGGGTCATGACCCACCAAGCAAAGCCATAACTACGGGCACCGAGCTTGGCATACCACTTTGGCTGGTGGGTCTGACGGGGACGCCGAGTCCCACCGTATGCGAAAGCGTTTGGTAGCCGAAGAACGGATTCATCGCGCCGGGTAGTTGGTATGGGTGGGATACAACCCACCCCATCCCGTTACGCTTCGAGCTTGGCCGTGAGCGTGATATTGGCGTTCAGCACTTTGCTGACCGGGCAATTGGCTTTGGCGCCGGCGGCGATCTGCTGGAATTGCTCATCGGTGGCACCGGGGATTTTGGCGACCAGATCGAGGTGCACGTCGGTGATGGCAAAGCCGTCGCCTTGCGGCCCAAAGGTGACGGTGGCGTTGGTGGCGATCTTCTCGGCAGTCAAACCGGCCTGACCCAGCGCAACCGACAAGGCCATCGAAAAACATCCGGCATGCGCGGCACCGATCAGTTCTTCCGGATTGGTGCCCGGGCCGTCTTCAAAGCGGGCATGAAACCCGTACGGGGCGCTATTGAGCACGCCACTGCCGGTTGAGATGGTGCCTTTACCGTCTTTGAAACCGCCCTTCCATTCTGCCGATGCTTTGCGTTGCATGAGAGTCTCCGTACCTGTTGTGGGATCAGTGCGCGAGCGCGCATTCACAAGCACCGTACGCGGGTCGGGCTGAGACAACAGTCAGAAAGGTGCCCGCAACGCTGTAGGCGGCAGGGCTACGGCAAATGGCAGAGCAATTGTATCGCGCGCAAACCGTGGCACGGCCGGGCCAGCAGCACCGGTTTAATCGGCCGAGGGGTGGCCGACCAGTTCAGCCACGCGGGCAATCAGCACGTCGATATCAAAGGGCTTGTCGTAGACGGCGTCGAACAATTCCGGATGCCGGTTGGCAATATGCGCCTGCGCCCCGCTCATCAAGATGATGGGCAGGCTGGCGGTCTCGGGTCGGCTTTTGATGTGCTGCGCCAGTTCCATGCCATTCATGATCGGCATCATGAAATCCGTGATCACCAGACCAGCACGCTCCCGCGCCAGGACTTCCAGCGCGCGTTTACCGTTGCTGGCAAACACCACCATATAGCCTTCGTCCTCCAGCGCCATGCCGAGGATGTCTGCGATGAGAAACTCATCGTCCACAACCAGAATGGTGGTCATAAGGGCGCTCCCGGCTGCACGTGACGGCCCTACCCGGCCGACAACGGAGTGGCCGAGCCCGAAAGCACGGTGGTGGCGCCGCCAAAGGTGCTGGCCAGCTCGATACCGCGCTGGCTGAGCAGGACTTCCAGCAAGGAGGTGTCATACAGACTGTCGCGCATTTTAAGCACCGACAGCGCGCGCTTCAGTTCTGCGCGCAATTCGACAAAGCGCATCAAGAACAGGTTGTCGACGATGCTCGACAATTCGGGCGCGGGCGCTTTGATTTCAGAGCCGAACATATCGCGCATTTCCCAGCTGGCGTACACGGTCACGTCACGCGAGCGCAGCTCATTCATCAACGCGCTAAAGAATTCGACTATGCGGCCGCTATTACTGGCCGCGCGCGCCATGCCACTAAGGCTGTCAATAAACACCCGGCGGGCGCCGGTTTTCTCGACGGCATCCAGCAAGCGATAGCCCAATACGTCAATCAGGGTCTCGGTGGTCGGTTGCCACTGGATATGCAGCGCGCCACTGTCCAGCCGGCTTTGCAGATCAATGCCCAGCGACCGGGCTTTGACTTGCAAGCGCGCGGGCGTTTCGTAAAAGCCGAAATGCAGGCCCGGTTCTTCCGGCGTACATTGCGCCAGAAAACTCAGCCCCAGCGTGGTTTTGCCGATGCCGGACGGGCCCATGATCAAGGTGACCGATGAGCGCGGAATGCCGCCTTCGATCAGGCGATCCAGGCTATCGATACCGGAATGCACGCGAGTCAGATCGGGAATATCGGGCATGGACGGGCTCGACAGCAGGGCTTCGAGCCGCGGATACACCACCAGACCGTGGTCGGTGATTTCAAATTCATGCAGACCGGAAATCGCGCCGCTACCGCGCGTTTTGCGCAATTGCAGGCGGCGAATGGAGCGCGAGCCATACAACTCTTCGCCCAGTTCGATCACGCCATCGACCATGGTGTGCTCGGGGCTGCTGTCTTGCAGCATGGCACTGGTCAAAAACATCACGGTGCAACCGGCAAAGGCGGCGTGGCCTTGCAGTTCGGCGATGAATTTTTTGGTGTCGATGGGGGTTTCGGCCTTGGAGCGCGCATTCAGCAAACCGTCCACCACCAGCAACGTGGCTTTCTGCCGAATGATTTCGCGGCGCAGCAGGCGCACCACATCGTCCAGCCCATCATTGGCAAGGGTATCAAAGGCGCTGACGTACTGGATTTCGGCCCCGATGGCGCTGGGGTCAAAAAAGCTCATGGTCGACAGAAACTGAAACAGGCGCTCGTGGGATTCGGCCAGCAAAGTGGCAAACAAGGCGCGACCGCCCTGGCGTACGTGATTAAACGCCACCTGGTTGGCCAGGATGGTTTTGCCCGATCCGGGGCGGCCCTGCACGATATAGGACGAACCCGCGACCATGCCGCCCTTGAACAAGGCATCGAGCCCTTTGACTCCACTGGGCAAGCGTTCCAGCTTTTCCACGCGCGCCTTACCTTATAAGTTGTATCGACCGAAGTTTACACTACCCGCATGTCATAAGCGTAAGCTTGTCTGGCGCAAATACTTGTCAGGCTTGCGCCGCGATCTGGCGTAGTGCTTGCTCAAATACCTCGGGTGGCTGGCCGCCCTGGATCAGATGACGCTGGTTAATAATGACGGCGGGCACCGAGTTAATGCCGTTGCGCAAGAAAAACTGTTCCTGATGGCGCACGTCCTCGGCAAATTCATCACTGCCCAGAATTTGCGCCGCGCGCGCGGCATCCAGGCCAACCTCCGCCACCAGGGCAGTCAGCACAGCGTGGTCGCTGGGGTCTTTGCCGTCGGTGAAATAGGCCTTGAACAAGGCATGCTTCAGCTCAGCCTGGCGGCCTTCCTGCTCCGCCCAGTACAGCAAGCGATGCGCATCAAAGGTGTTATAGATGCGGCGGCGTTCGCCCATATTGAAGGTAAAGCCCACAGCGGCGCCGCGCGCACGAATCGCTTCCTGATTGCCTGCGGCCTGCTCCGGCGTGCTGCCATATTTGCGTGCCAGATGTTCCAGGACGTCTTCGCCTTCCGGCGCCATTTGCGGGTTGAGCTCAAACGGCTGGAAATGCAGTTCAGCCTGCACATCGCCTTGCAGATTGCGCAGCGCCTGCTGCAAACCATTCAGGCCGATGGCGCACCACGGGCATGAAACATCAGAGACAAAATCAATACGTAATGGCGTAGTCATGGGGATATGTCCGGCTGGGGGCGCTTGCGCGCAATGCGGCAAAGATGGCGCAATCAGGGCTTGAGTTCAAGCCGGTCGGTCTAATGTAGAACAGCCCGCCGCCAGATTTATCCTGGTTTTTATAAGTAGAAACCGCATTTGACCGTCTGGCGTTCGCGCCTTTATTCTTGGGTCATTGATTTTTACAAACACTTATAACTGGAAAACCTATGCTAGTGCGTAAAGTCCTGATCGCCGCCCTGTTGGGCATCACCGCCGCCTCGGCCATGGCCGCCGATTTGCTTGATAGCGTGAAGCAACGCGGCACGCTGCGGGTGGCCGTCGAGGGCACTTATCCGCCGTTCAACTACAAAGACAACGGCCAGCTGACCGGTTTTGATGTCGAGATTGCGCAAGCGCTGGCACAAAAACTCGGCGTCAAAGCCGAGTTCACCACCACCGAGTGGAGCGGCATTCTGGCCGGCCTGAGCGCGGGCAAATACGACGTGATCGTCAACCAGGTGGGCATTACCGCCAAGCGCCAGGAATCGTTTGATTTCAGCGACCCGTACGTGTTGTCGCAAGCGCAGTTGGTGGTGCGCAAGGATGACAGCCGCAACTTCAAGACGCTGGATGATCTGAAAGGCAAAAAAGTGGGCGTGGGCCAGGGCACCAACTTTGCCGAGATGCTGAAAGCCGTAAACGGCATCGACGTCAAAACCTATCCGGGCGAACAGGAATATCTGCAAGACCTGGCACTGAGCCGCATCGACGCGGCGCTGAACGACACGCTGATGATTCCCTACCTGATCCACAAAACCAATCTGCCGCTGAAGGCCGGTGCGGGCGTGGGCGAGCCGTCGCTGAACGGCATTCCGTTTGTAAAGAACAACCCCAAATTCAAGGCCGCGTTGAACAAGGCGCTGGCGGACATCAAGGCGGACGGCACATACACCAAGATCTCGACCAAGTGGTTTGGCCGTGATGTGAGCAAGCCGGTGGCAGCACAATAAATATCGCCCATCAACATCAAGATCGAGGCCGCTTATAATGGCGGCACTCTGATCCTCAGAACCCCCTGCCCGGCAGGGGGTTTTGCTTGCTGGAACTCGCCATGAATACACTCGCGCTGTTGCAATCCGCCTGGCCGTATCTGCTCAAAGGCACCGGCTACACGCTGCTGTTTGCGGTGGGCGCGATGGTGGGCGGCTTGCTGGTGGGGGCGCTGCTGGCGGTGCTGCGGCTGTCGGGCGTCAAGGCGCTGCAATGGCCCGCCGCCTTGTATGTGAGCGCAATGCGCGGCACGCCGTTGCTGGTGCAGATCTTCATCATCTATTACGGTCTGCCCGCCATCGGCATCCAGTTTGAGCCGATTACGGCGGGCATTCTGGCCTTGAGCTTGAACACGGGCGCTTATGTGTCCGAAACCATGCGCGGTGCCATCAACGGTGTGGATCGCGGGCAGTGGGAAGCCGCTTTCAGCCAGGGCATGGGGCGTTGGCAAACGCTGCATTACATCGTGTGGCCGCAGGCGCTACGGCTGGCGGTGCCGAGCTTGTCCAACAGCTTGATCAGTTTGATTAAAGACACGTCGCTGGTGTCGGTGATTGCGGTGACCGAACTGATGCTGGCCACCAAGGAAGTCATCTCGACCACGTTTCAGCCGTTTCCGCTGTACGTGGCCGCTGCGGCGATTTACTGGTGCCTGAGTTTGATTTTTGAGCAGGTGCAACGCCTGCTGGAACGCCGCCTGGGGCGCACCCTGGCGCGCCAACCGTAACCCTCCCGCCCCTCATAGGGTGGGTCTCGACCCACCAGACAAAGTTATTTCCACGGACGGTGTTTTTGGCATGCCACTTTGAGTGGTGGGTCTTGACCCACCCTATGCGGCGGCCGATTCCACCTTCGCGGGTAACCTAGCGCGCCAGCACCAGCGCGATCACCTTGCGGTCTTCGGCGGTCAGGATATTAAACGTGCGGCACAGCGCGCCGATGTCCATCACGTCCACGCCGATATGCGCGGCGCTGAGCGCAGCGTACAGGCGCGGATGCGGAAACTGGATGGTTTTGCCGGTGCCCAGCAGCACGACTTCGGGCTTCAATTCAAGAATCTGGCTGAAATGCTCAGGCGCCAACTCGGCAAACGAGGCCGGTGCCCATTCGCGGATTTCATTGGCGCCCACAATCAGGCTGCCCTCGTATTGCTGTTGATTAACCTTGACGAAGCCATCGCCATACGACGTGAACTGGTTGAGATGATCGACGTTGGTATGGTGCAGTTTCATGATGCGGTTCCAGAGATATACGCCAGGCAAAGTGGCGACATTCTAACCTGGCCGCCCGCCGCCTTCGCCCCCTCCGCGCTTATGGTTTTTGCTGCAGCAAGCTGACAGCGCTACATGGTGTTGTTTATTTGCCAGGCGTGCTGTTGGTTGCAATTGATGTAAGTAGAATCCGACACGCCGACACGCTTTTATACAAAACCACTACGTTGGCTGACGCACAAAACAAACAAATCCAATAAATCAAAAATCAATTCCGGGGCGTGATGTATGAGTAAAGGGACGAGATACGGGCGGCTATTGCTGCTCGCGCTGGCGGCTGCCGCCAGTTTGCAGATGACGGGCTGTGCTTCAATCGTAAAAGGCACGCATCAGACCGTGGGAATCCAGGCGCGCAAAAACGACACCGGCATTACCGGCGCGCATTGTGTACTGAGCAATGACAAAGGCCAGTGGGAAGTCGATACCCCCGGCATGGTGGAAGTGCATCGCGCCTATGGCGATCTGCATGTGGTGTGCAGCAAGGACCAGGACAAGGGTTCGATCGCCGCGCATTCCAGCACGCAAGCGGCGGTATTCGGCAATATCCTGGCGGGCGGGATCATCGGCGTGGCAGTGGATAGTGCCAACGGTTCGGCTTATGACTATCCGAACGCACTGGTCGTTACCATGGGTGTGTTCAGTGACATTCCAGTCGATAAAGCACAAATGGTGGCCACCAGCAGCGCGCCAGCCAAACCCGTAGCCGCCACGGCCCCTGCCGCAACCGTCGCACCTGCCGTTCCGGTAGCGGCAAACGCGCCGGCCCCGCAAGCCGCCGCCACCGCCAATATGGTGGCCAGCAATGCGCCGCTGGTGCCGCAAGCGCCCATCAATACAGAACTGCCGGTCATCATCAGCGCCATCAATCGCAGCACCAGCAACGGCCAGACTGTGCGGTTGGGCACGCATGCCATGTGGGACAACCACTGCCGCGCCCGCCCAGTGCCCGAAGTGACCGTGCGCGGCGCGCCCATGCACGGCAAGGTTGAGCTGCATTACGAGCAATACGTCATTGGCGAAGGCGACGCCTGCGTCGGCCGCGCGGTGGAGGGGGTGGCGGTGTATTTTGTGCCTGATGCCAACTATCACGGTGCGGATGAGTTGATGTACACCGTGGCGCTGCGCAATCGCGTCAAACAAATCAACGCCGACATTACGATGCAGTAATCCTGACGGCCCGCCCCCCGCACCACGGGCGGGCCATGTAACACCTTGAAAACTACGAAATAAATAAATCGCGCACCAATTGCTGTCACCACCCTGCAACGCAGCATCTTCTTCGCTAGAATAGGCGGTTCCCCTGTCTTAATACCGATCAGCCCATGGATGCCATTCTCAAGTCGAACAAGCTGTTAAACGTCTGCTACGAAATCCGTGGCCCCGTGCCAGAAAAAGCGCGGCAGATGGAAGAAGATGGCTATCGCATCATCAAGCTCAATATCGGCAACCTCGCCTCGTTTGGCTTTGATGCGCCAGAAGAAGTTGTACAGGACGTCATCCGCAATCTGCCTGCGGCGGCCGGCTATGTAGACAGCAAGGGTTTGTTTCCGGCGCGTAAAGCCATCATGCATTACACGCAGGAAAAGAAGATTGCCGATGTCACCGTGGACGATATCTATATCGGCAACGGCGCATCCGAACTGATCGTGATGAGCATGCAAGGCTTGCTCAACAATGGCGACGAAGTGCTGGTGCCGATGCCGGACTATCCGCTCTGGACCGCCGCCGTCAGCCTGGCCGGCGGCACACCGCGCCATTATCTGTGCGATGCGTCTAACGATTGGCTGCCATCGCTGGACGACATCCGTGCCAAGATCACCCCGCGCACCCGCGCCATCGTGGTGATCAACCCCAACAACCCCACCGGTGCGCTCTACCCCGACGATCTGCTGCGCGAAATCGTTGAGATTGCACGCCAGAACAAGCTGATCATTTACGCCGACGAGATTTACGACAAGGTGCTGTATGACGGCGCCACGCATACCTCGATTGCTTCGCTGGCCGATGACGTGCTGTTTGTCACCTTCAACGGCTTGTCCAAAAACTATCGCGCCTGCGGTTATCGCGCGGGCTGGATGGTGGTGTCGGGCAACAAGAAAATCGCCAAAGACTACATCGAAGGTCTGAACATCCTGGCCACCATGCGGCTGTGCTCCAACGTGCCGTCGCAATACGCCATCCAGACCGCGCTGGGGGGCTATCAAAGCATTGGCGATCTGGTGCGGCCGGGCGGCCGTCTGCACAAGCAGCGCGAACTGGCCTATGAGCGCCTGAATGCCATCCCCGGCGTGACGTGCGCCAAGCCCAAGGCGGCGCTGTATATGTTTCCGCGGCTCGATCCGGCCATGTACCCGGTCAAGGACGACCAGCAACTGATTCTGGAACTGCTGCAAGAAGAAAAAGTACTGCTGGTGCAAGGCACCGGCTTTAACTGGCCGCATCCCGATCATTTCCGCATCACCTTCTTGCCGAATATGGACGACCTGGGCGATGCGCTCGATCGCATCGAACGCTTTCTGGGCAACTATCGCAAGCGTTACGGAAACGACTGATGCAAGTGCTCGAGCTGATCGACGACACCGCACGCATTGTGCAACCGCGCTGGCTGGCGCAAGCCGAAGCCGTGCATGTGCAATTGCGCCCCAATCTGCCCGCAGACTATGCCGGGCGATTGGCGCAGATTGCCGCCAATGGCGGCCGTCTGATTGCGGTGGTCAAAGACGACAAAGTGCTCGGGCTGGCCTTGTGGCGGATTATTGAAAATACCTACGAAGGGCGTCGGCTGTATGTCGATGACCTGGTTACCGATGCTGCCCAGCGCTCAAAAGGCGTGGGCAAAATGCTGCTGGATTGGCTTGAAGCGCGAGCCAATACGCAGGGCTGCGACGTGCTGGCCCTGGATTCCGGCGTGCAGCGCGCATTGGCGCATAAATTCTATTTTCGCGAGGGGATGCATATCGCCTCGTACAACTTTAAAAAGGCGCTGAAATGAAAGCGATTCATGTGGGTCTGTGCGGTGTGGGCACCGTCGGCGGTGGCACGGCCGCCGTGCTCAAACGCAACGCGGAAGAAATTGCCCGCCGCGCTGGCCGGCCTATTGTGATCAAGATTGCGGCTAGCCGTGACCTCGAACGTGCACGCACCGTTTGTGGCCCGGATATCGAAGTAGTGGCCGATGTGATGACCGTGGCGGACCATCCCGATGTCGACATCGTGGTGGAACTGATCGGTGGCACCACCATCGCCAAGGATCTGGTCTTGCGCGCCATCGAAAACGGCAAGCATGTGGTCACCGCCAACAAAAAGCTGATTGCCGAGTACGGCAATGAAATCTTCGCCCGCGCGCAAGAAAAAGGCGTGATGGTGTCGTTTGAAGCCGCCGTGGCCGGTGGTATTCCGGTGATCAAGGCCTTGCGCGAAGGCCTGACTGCCAACCGCATCGAATGGATCGCCGGCATTATCAACGGCACCAGCAACTTTATCCTGACCGAAATGCGCGACAAGGGCATGAGCTTTGCCGCCGCGCTGGCCGACGCGCAACGGCTGGGTTATGCCGAAGCCGATCCGACCTTCGATATCGAAGGCCATGATGCCGCGCACAAGCTGACCATCATGAGCGCGATTGCCTTCGGCATTCCGGTGCAATTCGAGAAAGCGTATCTGGAAGGCATCAGCAAGCTGGATGCGCTTGATATCAAATATGCATCCGAACTCGGCTATCGCATCAAATTACTCGGCGTCACGCGCCGCCGCGAAAACGGCATTGAACTGCGCGTCGCACCGACCCTGATCCCGAGCAAACGGCTGATCGCCAATGTCGACGGCGTGATGAACGCCGTGCTGGTCAAAGGCGACGCCGTTGGCGCCACGCTGTATTACGGCCCCGGCGCGGGCGCTGAGCCGACCGCTTCGGCCGTCATCGCCGATCTGGTCGACGTGACCCGTCTGGCCACCGCCGACCCGGAAAACCGCGTGCCGCATTTGGCCTTCCAGCCTAGCGCCATCGCCAATCTGCCTATCCTGCCGATCGACGATGTGGAAACCTGCTACTACCTGCGCATGGACGCCAATGACAAACCGGGCGTGCTGGCCGATGTGACGCGCATCCTGGCCGAGGCCAATATCTCGGTCGATTCCATGCTGCAAAAGCCCGCTGCCGAACAGGTGGATGGCCGGGCCGACATCATCATCCTGACCCACCTGGCCGTGGAACGCCGCGTCAATGAAGCGTTGGCGCGCATCGAAGCGCTGGACAGCATTACCGGCCACGTGGTCAAGCTGCGGCTGGAACATCTGCATGGTTAAGCCGCTGCTGCTGACGCTGCTCAGTCTTGCGCTCACCGCCCCTGCCTACGCCGAAAACACCAGCGTACGGGCGGTGAATATCCAGTTGCTGCGCGGCCAGGCGGTGGCGCAATGCAAGAAAAAAGAACTGCCTGCCGGTGCGGCCGACGTGCTGGCCAAGCTGCAGATCGAGCTGGATCGCAATGCGTTTTGCGGCTGCGTTGGCAGCAAGCTCAAGGATGACAAGCGCATCAATGCGCTGATCTCTGGCGCGGATGCGCAACTCGATGACGATGGCCTGAAGCGCGTGCTGGAAGCCCGCGCCGCAGCGGCGGGTTTCAGCTGCCTCGGCCAGCAAATCGATACGGCCACCGCGCAATGATTCTGGAAGTGGCCCATCTGGATATCCGTCCTGGCCAGCGCGCCGCTTTTGAAGCGGCTTTTGGTCAGGCGCAAAACATCATCGCGGGCATGCCCGGCTATATCAGCCACGAGCTGCAACATTGCCTGGAACGCCCGGATCACTATGTTTTGCTGGTCAGATGGCAAACGCTGCAAGACCACACCGAAGGTTTTCGTGGCTCGCCGCAGTATCAACAATGGAAGGCGCTGCTGCACGGTTTCTACCATCCGTTTCCGAAGGTAGAACACTACGAGCTCACCGCGCCCGATTGATCTGGAAAACTACATAGCCATGCATTACATCTCTACTCGCGGCGGCATGCCGCCCAAGCGTTTTTCTGAAATCCTGTTGGGCGGCCTGGCCCCTGATGGCGGTCTGGTGGTGCCCGACGCCTATCCGCGCCTGAGCGCCGATGAACTGAACGCCTTGGCCGGTCTGAGCTATACCGACCTGGCTTTTGCCGTGATCAGCCGCTTTGTCGACGACATCCCGCCTGCCGATCTCAAGACCTTGATCGACAAGACCTACACCGTGGCCGCGTTCGGCAACGCCGACATCACGCCGGTTACCCGACTCGAAGACGATCTGTTTATCCAGCAATTGTCCAACGGCCCGACGCTGGCCTTCAAAGACATGGCCATGCAGTTGCTGGGCAATCTGTTTGAATACGTGCTGACGCGTCAGGGCGAGCAAATCAATATTGTCGGCGCCACCAGCGGTGACACCGGCAGTGCGGCCGAATACGCCATGCGCGGCAAGAAAGGCGTCAACGTCTTTATGCTGTCGCCCTTTGGCAAAATGAGCGCCTTCCAGCGCGCACAGATGTTTTCGCTGCAAGACGAAAACATCTTCAATATCTCGGTCAAATCGATGTTCGACGCCTGCCAGGACATGGTCAAAGCGCTCAACAACGACGCTGATTTCAAACGCCAGTACAAGATAGGCGCGGTCAACAGCATCAACTGGGGCCGCATCGTGGCGCAGGTGGTCTACTACTTCAAAGGCTATTTTGCGGTGGCCGGACAAGTGGGCGAGCCAGTCGATTTCTGCGTGCCCTCGGGCAACTTCGGCAATATCTGCGCCGCCCACGTCGCGCGTCAGATGGGTCTGCCAATCCGCCGCCTGATTGTGGCCACCAACGAAAACGACGTGCTGGACGAGTTCTTCAAAACCGGCGGCTACCATCCACGCGCCCTGGAACTGACTTACGAGACCTCCAGCCCGTCGATGGATATCTCCAAGGCCTCCAACCTGGAACGCTTTGTGTTTGACCTGACCGGCCGCGACGGGGCCAAACTGGCGGCGCTGTGGCATACGGTGGAAAAAGAAAAAGGCTTTGATCTGGCAGCCGCCGATTTCGCCCGCCTGCGCGACGAATTCGGTTTCCGCTCCGAGAAAAGCACGCACGCCGATCGCATCGCCAATATCCGCGAAGTGTTCAGCAAATACGGCGTGCAAGTCGACCCGCACACCGCCGACGGCTACCACGCCGCCAAGGCACATCGCGAGGCGGGCGTTAAGGTCGTCATCATGGAAACCGCCCTGCCCGCCAAGTTCGAAGCCACCATGCTCGAAGCGCTGGGCCAGAAACCCGTGCCACCCGCTGGCCTGGCCGATCTGGAACAACTGCCGCAACGCTTTGATGTAATGGAAGCGGATGCCGAAGTGTTAAAGCGCTATGTGGCGGAACGCGTGCGCTAAGGTTGGCACGATGGCAGATCAAGAAACCCGGCATTAGCCGGGTTTTTTTTGCCCAGGCACCTGCGGGCATGGCGAACTTCATCCGGCCATTTTGTGCCATGTTGCGGTCTATCTATTGCTCCGGTGCGTGGATAAGCGCCATCCAATCATTCTTTACAAGTTAACGGCTAACTTATAAAAGCCGCATTCGCTCTTCCTGCCCCGTCAGCGCCAGACAGCCTTCTTGCAAAAATTTATGCGAAATTTCTTATTCCACAAAAATCCCGGCATTGATCTATTCGCACCCGTTATTAAATAGAGCCTATTCCAGTATTGGACCCGCTATAAATCCGACATTAGCATTCAGCATCGCTAATAGCGATAGATAAGCCCGATACAGGCAAGCGCGCTCAGCGCATTCATATCCCCACTGTTTGATTGAATCTCAGCGCCGCAAACAAAAAAACCAACCATGTGGGAGTCAATATGCGTTATCTGATCATCGCAGGTGCAATGCTATGGGCCGCGGCTGCAGCGCAGGCTGAATATAAAAGCGGGTTTGGCGATGTGAGCCTGAATTATCTGGACTGGAATCACAACAAGGCCAAACGCGCCAACAACGCCTATATCGAATTAGAAGGCGCCAGCAATTACGATTGGGGCGAATTATATGGCTTCGTCGATTTTGAGCATTTTAATAACGATTCCGACAAATACTCGTTTTTCGCCAAAGGCCAGTTTCGTTATTACCTGAGCAAAGACGGCAGCAAGGGCCCGGCTTTGTTTATCCAGGCCAAGCCGGGTGTGGCCAAGGGCTTTCATGAGGTCAACCTGGTGACCGGTTTCAGCACCAACTTCTTTATCGCCGACGCCTGGTTTGCCCCCTTTATCGGCGCGCTTTACACCAATAAAAGCGTGAGCGCGGCCCGGGTTGAATTTGCCGGCTGGAATGGCTATCAACTGGGCTGGTCTGCGGGCAAGAAATTTAACCTGCTGGGCCAGAACTGGCGCGTCACCAACTGGAACGAATACGACTTCGCCCGCAAAACCAGCTATGTGCCGCGCGGCGCTGATCGAGAGAGCCTCAACGGCACGCTGGCGCTGTGGTGGTTGCCTGCAGCCGCGCCAGCATGGTCGACCGGCATTCAGTACCGCTACGCCTGGAACACGCTGGGCCAGCCCGGCCTTACCGATGGCTACATCGCCACCGTCAAATACAACTTCTAAGCGCCATCGGGCACAACAGGACGGATGACGTATGAAGGGTGGCATTCTGGTGTTTCTGGGGGCTTGTAGCTATGGCGTGTTATCCACCGTGGTGGCGCTGGCATATCGGGCGGGCCTGAACCTGAACGATGTGATCGGCAGCCAGTTAGTGGTGGGGGCGCTGTTGCTCTGGCTGGTGGTAGGGGCGCGGCGCCGCTGCTGGCGCGCGCCAACTTTGCGCACGGCGCTGCCGACCTTGCTGGCAGGGATTACGACGGGCGCAACCACCTTGCTGTATTACGCGACGCTGCAGTTTGTGTCGCCCGCGCTGGCCGTGGTGCTGTTCCTGCAATTTACCTGGATGGGCATCGTGCTGGACGGCGTGTTGCGGCGGCAATGGCCGTCGCTGGCGCGCTTGCTGGCGGTGGCGATCATCCTGGTCGGAAGCGCACTGGCGGTGAACTTGCCGGTGCTGGGACTGGATGGACTTAACTGGACCGGCACCGCGCTCGGACTGGCGGCTGCGCTATCCAACACCCTGCGGATTTTTGCCAGCGGCCGCATCGGCCTGCAACTTGACCCCATGCTGCGTGCAGCGTTGATGGTGAGCGGCGGCGCCCTGTTCGCGGCGCTGATCGTGCCGCCCACCTTTTTGTTGCATGCCGGCAGCCTGTGGCAGGTGCTCAGTACTTATGGCTTGTTCCTTGCCTTCTTTGGCTCGGTGTTCAGCGTGCTGATGTTTTCGCTGGGTGCCCCGCTGATCAGCACCGGCCTGGCCTCAGTACTTAGTGCCATGCAACTGCCCATCACGATATTGCTCTCCGTCCTGGTTCTGAAACTCCCCATCAGCGCGCTGCAGCTGGGCGGCGTGGCCGCCATTCTGGCGGGCATTACTCTCGCCGGCCTGCCTGCGCGCAAAAACGGAAAATCATCATGAAAAACCGGCTCAAAGTTCTTTCGTTTCTGCAGTACTTTATCTGGGGCGCCTGGGTGGTCACGTTTGGCGCCTATATGATCCGCACCCTCGGTTTTACCGGCATGCAAGTGGGCGAGGTTTACAGCACCAAAGGCCTGGCCGCCATCATCATGCCGGGCCTGCTGGGCATCGTGGCGGACAAATGGGTGCCCGCCAACCGGCTGTACGCGCTATGCCATACCATCAGCGGCCTGGCGCTGTTTTATGCCGCACAGGTTCAGCAGCCGAGCGTGATGTTCTGGGTGATGCTGATCAATATGATGATGTTCATGCCCACCATGGCACTGTCCAACACCATCACCTACTTCTGCCTCGGCAAGGCCGGGCTGGATACGGTGGCGAATTTTCCACGCATTCGTGTGTTTGGCACCGCCGGCTTTATCGTGGCGATGTGGGCGATCAGCTTGCTGCATTTTGAGCTGAGCAATGTGCAGCTTTATATCGCCGGTGGCGCCTCGTTATTGCTGGCGGCTTATGCGCTGACCTTGCCCACGGTGCCCACCGCCGAACGCGGCGCCAATCAAAGCCTGGCCAGCCGCTTTGGGCTGGATGCGTTTGTATTGTTCAAGCGACCGCAAATGGCGTTGTTCTTTTTGTTTGCCATGCTGCTGGGCGTAGTGCTGCAGGTGACCAATACCTTTGGCAATCCCTTCCTGCACGACTTTGCCAACCAGCCGCAGTACGCCGATAGCGTGGTGGTGCAATACCCGTCCATGCTGCTGTCGATGTCGCAGATTTCCGAAATCTTTTTCATCATGGCCATTCCCTACATGCTGCGGCGCTTTGGCATCAAGACGGTGATGGTGGTCAGCATGCTGGCGTGGGCTTTGCGCTTTGGCTTCTTTGCCATCGGCAACCCCTCACCACTGGGCATGGTGTGGTTGTTGCTGTCGATGGTGGTGTACGGCTGCGCCTTCGATTTCTTTAACATCTCGGGCTCGATCTATATCGAGAAAGAAGTCAGCCCGACCATACGCGCCAGTGCCCAAGGCTTGTTCATGACCATCGTTAACGGGCTGGGCGCCTTTGTCGGCGCCAGGGCCAGCGGCGCCATCGTCGATCATTACACCGTGAGCGGCGTGCGCGACTGGCACAGCATCTGGCTGATCTTTGCCGGCTATGCCTTGCTGCTGGCGATCGTGTTTGCACTTGGTTTCAAATACAAGCATGTGCCGGAACACATGGTGCAAGTACAGCATTAGGCCGCCAGTGGCGGGCCCAAAACAGAAAGCCCCGCAACTGCGGGGCTTTCTGCATGACGCAAGCGGCAGCAAATCAAACGGTGCGCTTGAACGCCAGACCAGCTTCATCAAACACCAGCGCATTGCTTTCCGGAAACACCAGGCGCACCGCGTCGCCGCGTTTAAGGCTGGTGTAGTGGCCCGGCAGCTTGACCGACAGGATGTCGTTAACGCCCGGGATTTCCACATAGGCCAATACGATATCGCCCAGATGCTCGACCAGATCAACGCGTGCCGGGATGCCGACATCGCCTTCGGTGGCCAGCTGGATATGTTCCGGACGTACGCCCAGCGTTACCTTGGAGCCCGCCGTTGCACGCGAAGCGTCGACGGCGGCGCGCACGGTGATGCCCTTGGGCAGACGCACCACGGCCAGGCCGTTTTCGACGCCTACCAGTTGCGCTTCCAGCAGATTCATCTTGGGCGAGCCGAGGAAGCCAGCCACAAACAGGTTGGCCGGGTTCTCGTACATTTCCAGCGGCGAACCCACTTGCTGCACCACGCCAGCGTTAAACACCACGATACGGTCGGCCAGGGTCATGGCTTCAACCTGATCGTGCGTCACGTAGATCATGGTGGTTTTGAGATCGGCGTGCAGCTTGGACAACTCGACGCGCATATTCAGACGCAGCGATGCATCCAGGTTGGACAGCGGTTCGTCAAACAAGAACACTTGCGGCTCACGCACGATGGCGCGGCCGATGGCCACACGTTGGCGTTGGCCGCCCGACAGGGCTTTGGGTTTGCGTTCCAGCAGATGGGTAATTTGCAGAATCTCGGCGGCACGTTGCACGCGCTTGTCGATTTCCGCTTTGTCCGCGCCCGCCAGTTTCAGCGAGAACGCCATATTGTCGTACACGCTCATATGCGGATACAGCGCGTAGCTCTGGAACACCATGGCGATGCCGCGTTTGGACGCGTGCACATCGTTGGCGACCGCGTCGCCTATCATCAATTCGCCTTCGGTGATGTCTTCCAGGCCGGCGATCATGCGCAGCAGCGTGGATTTACCGCAGCCCGACGGGCCGACAAATACGACGAATTCGCCGTCCTTGATTTGCAGATCGACGCCTTTGATGACCGTAACGTCTTTGGTGTAACTCTTTTTAATGCCCTTGAGCGTAACCGATGCCATTTACTCGATTCCCTAAAATTCTTGATGGTTCTGAAGCGTATCTGTGGTGTGCCGGTCTTATTTGACCGCGCCATCCATGCCGCTGACAAAGTAGCGTTGGGTAAAGGCGAAGAACACCAGTACGGGGATCACCGTCATCACGATGGCAGCCATCACCATGCTGTCTGACGTAGCGAACGGGCCGGTCAGATCATTGAAGACGCCTACGGCCAGCGGCAGTTTCTCACGGCTGGTGAGAATAATGGAGGGCCACAGATAATCATTCCACGCGTTAACCAGCGTAAAAATGCCCAGTGCGGCAATCGACGGCGCCGAGACCGGCACCATGATGCGCCACAGAATCTGCATCTCGGTGGCGCCATCCACACGCGCGGCGTCGATCAAGTCTTGCGGCACCATCTCGAACGCTTGCTTCATCAGGAAAATACCGAAGGCCGCCGAGAAGTTGATAACGGTGGCGCCCAGATATTCGTTGATCAGATGCAGGTGCTTCATCGTGATGAAGTTAGGAATCATCGCGACTTCGGACGGCAACATCATGGTCAGGATGATGATCACGAAGATGGTTTTGCTACCCACAAACTTGAGCCGCGCTAACGGATAACCCGCCAGCACCGACACGATCACCACGCCGATCACGGTCATGATGGCCATGATGGTGGAGTTTTTCAGGTAAGTGAGGAACGGCATGTCCGTAAACACTTTGGCGAACCACAGCAAGCCTGGCTCCGTGGGCCAGAACGAACGTGGAAACGTGTACATGTTTTCGGGATTGGTCGATAAACCGACCGAGGCCGCCCACCACAAGGGGAAGGCGGTAAAGATGGCGAATGCGATCAGACCGGCGTAATGCCCGGTCAAACCCATGATCCGCCGCGAATTTCTACCCATGGCCATAATATATTTACCCCTGCCTTATTTCTTTTCGCCAAAGAAGCGGAACTGGATGATGGCGAGAAGCACGCAGAAGAAGGTGATTACCAAACCTGCGGCCGCAGCCCGGCCAAAATTGAAGTTGCGGAACGCCTGGTCGTATACGTAGAACAGCGCGGTATACGTGTCGCCCTTGCCACCCTTGGTCAGCACGATCGGTTCTTGCATGACCTTGATTGCGGCGATGGTCGACAGCAGCGTGCACAACAGGATGGTCGGTTTGACCATCGGCACGGTGATCTTCCAGAACCGCTGCCAGGCATTGGCGCCATCGAGCACGGCGGCTTCTTCCACTTCGCTGGGAATGGCTTGCAGGCCGGCAAGATACAGCACCATGTAATAACCAATACCTTTCCAGAAGGTAAAGATCATCATCATGTACAGCGCAATTTTGGGTTCGCCCAACCAGTCGATCTGGTCATGCAACAGACCCAGGCTGGTCAGCAACCAGGTGAGCATGCCGTCGTATTTGTAAACGTAAATCCAGACCACACCGGCAATCGAAATCGAAGTAATCACCGGGATATAAAACGTGGCGCGGAAAAACGTCATGCCCGGCAATTTGTTATTGACCAGCTTGGCCAATACCAATGCGCCCAGCTGAATGACCGGCACGATCAGCAAATACAGCAGCGAATTCTTGAGGGCATTCCAGAATAATTCTTCATGGAATATGTATTTGAAATGCGCAAAGTTATTCCAGGTGGCGGTGCCATCGGCAATGGAATAATCCTGGAAAGCGAGATACGTATTAAAGCCTACTGGCCAGAATGTAAATACGCCCATCAGGATCAAAGCCGGGGCCAGGAACAAATAGGCAATAGCGGCGTAACTGCGGGTATTCTTCACGGCTTAACTCGACTGTAGCTTTATTTTTATATTGCAAAGATCGGTGCGGAACCGCATTTGCTGCGTGTTCCGCACCGGGTCTGGCTTAAATCAAATTACTTGACCAGCTTTTCGTTCCATGCGGCAACGGCTTCGTCCAGTGCGGCCTTGACCGGCTTGCGGCCTTCGATCGCGTCCTGGATTTCGTCTTGCAGTTTCTTGGTCATTGCAGCTTCGTCCGGCAGCACGCCCGGCGGGATGGTCAGCGTTACAGCCTTGTCCATCGACTTGGCAGCAACAGCACGGCCTTGCTCAACCGGATCAGCCGACTTGGCGCCCGACTGGAAGTACGGGTCCAGGTTGCCCTTCTTGGTCGACGGGAAGGTGGTTTCGGTTGCCTTCGAGAAAGCAACTTGCTGTGCATCGCCGGTCAGGAACAGACCCAGCTTGGCGGCAGCGGCCGGATCCTTGGTGCCTTTCGGTACCACGAAGTCCATCAGCCATGCGCCGAATGCCATCTTGCCGGCATCAGTCGGGAAAGCAGCCACGCCAGTCTTGGCGTATACAGCCTTGGCATCGGTTTCGGTGCGCTTGAGGGCTTGCGGCGCGGTCGTCATCATGGCGATCTTGCCGGAGTTGTAAGCAGCGATTTCTTGCTCGAACTCAACCTTGAACACGTCTTTCGGCATTACGCCAGCTTTGTACAGATCAGCAAACTTCTGCACGAAAGCTACGTGTTTCGGCGAATTGAACACAGCCTTGTTGCCTTCGATGACCGGCAGGCCAGCGTAGTAGAACCAGCCCACAAAGTTACCCAGCTTCGGCGCATAAGCCGGTACGCCGGTCTTGGCGGTGATCTGCTTGCCGTCAGCCACAAACTGGTCGAACGAAGCCGGAGCGGTCTTCACGCCAGCCTTGGCCAGGATGTCTTTGTTGTAAGCGATGATCGAAACGGAGTTGTACCACGGGAAGGCATAGACCTTGCCGTTGACGGTCACGTCTTTGAGCGCGCCTACCGAGTACGCGCCTTTGGCTGCGCCCAGGTACTGGTCGATCGGCAGAATGTCGCCGGCTTGTGCGTGGGCATGGACCCAAGGCACGTTGAAGTTAACCAGCGCCGGCGGGCTGCCAGCAGCGATCGAAGCGATCAGTTTCGGTTCGATCTGATCCCAGTTCATGTCAACCCACTTGGCGGTCAGGCCCGGGTTGGCTTTGTTGAAATCGGTCACAGCCTTGTTGAAATAGTCGTTGAATTTCGGAGCCAGGTTCATGGTCCAGAATTCGAGTTCGGTATCAGCCTGGGCATGCAGGGCTGCGAAACCGAATACAACGGCGCCAACGGTCAACATCTTATTGAGCTTCATCTTGTCTTCCTCTTGGAGTTATCGACAAATACGCCAGGATTTCCTGTTCCTCGCGGTACACCACATTGAACCCGGCGTATCTCACCAGATCATGCGGATTTTCTGTTTTGCTGCGGCAGTGTATCAGAAAATTCCCACAGCAAAATCCATCTTTGTATGCCGCTGTCAATTGCGGCTAATACCTATTATTTTGTTGCAGACAGCTTCTGATTCCAGTAGGCGACGGCGGCATCCAGCGCGTCTTTAGCCGACTTGCGCCCTTCAATCGCTGACTGCAATTCATCCTGCAGTTTCTTGTTCATCGACGCTTCGTCCGGCAAACCGGTAACCGTCAAAGTGCGTGCGTTAACAATGGCTTTGGCAGCCACAGCGCGACCATGCTCAATCGGATCTGCCGAATTGGCGCCTGCCTGGAAATACGCATCAGTGACGGATTTACGCGTGGACGGGAACGTGGTTTCAGTGGCTTTGGAAAAGCGCAGCTGGTTTTCATCGTTGGTCAAAAACTGGCCCAGCTTGACGGCCGCGTCGACGTTTTTGGTGCCTTTGGGCACAGACCAGAAGAACAGATAGCCACCAAACGGCGTATTGCCTTTGGATACCGGGAACGGCGCGGTCACGGTCTGGGCGTAGATGGTTTTGGCGTCGGTTTGCGTGCGCTTGAGTGCTTGCGGCGCGGTGGTCATCATCGCAATCTTGCCCGAATCATAAGCGGCAATTTCTTGCTCGAATTCCATCTTGAAAACGTCTTTCGGAATTGAACCGTCTTTATAAGCCTGGGCAAAACGCTCAACAAATTTGACGTGCGCCGGGCTGTTAAAGACCGCCTTGCCGTCTTTGATGACGGGCAGGCCTTCATACATAAACCAGCTGGAAAATTCTTGCAGCTTGGGGGCAAAGCCAGCCACACCGGCTTTATCTTTCAATGCTTTGGAATCGCTGAACAATTGGTCCAGCGTTTTGGGTGCGTCTTTCAGGCCCGCTTTATCAAACAGCGCCTTGTTATAGGCAATGATCGACACCGAGTTGTACCAGGGCAGGCCGTAGATTTTGCCGCCGTAGGTCACGTCTTTGATGGCGCCATCGGCGTAGGTGTTTTTAAAGCCGGCGATCTTGCTATCGAGTGGCTCGATCAGACCTTTTTGCGCATATTCAGCAGCCCAGGGCACGGGCAGATTAACCAGCGACGGCGCGGTGCCACCGGCGACGGCGGCCACAAAGCGCGGCTGGAAAGCATCCCAGTCGACATCAACCCAAACGGCTTCGATGTCGTTTTGTGAGCTATTGAATTTGGCAGTCAGCTCTTTCATGACCGCGTCAAACTTGGGGGACAGACTGTTAGACCAGAATTCGATTTTGGTCTTGTCGGCGGCCGCAGCCGGGAGCGATGCCATTGCGCAGGAGGCGGCCGCAACGGCCAGCATGATCTTGTTGAGCTTCATCTCGCGTTTCCTCTGTGTTCCGGTTTTGTCGGGTCACCCGTACAGGGCGCCACTTGCGGCTCAGGAAGGAATAACACAGCGAAAACAAAAACATACAGCGAGAAGCTCATCCACAAACTACAGACGTGCCGGGCCCAGACGTAACCGGACGCATAGGGCGTCGGGTTCAATAGATCGTCGTTCGATTCCGCGGATGCATCGGCTGCGTTGTTTTATAAAGGTCGCAGACCTGATCCATCCATCCTCTGCTACCCGCTCGTTATCGGCGGGCTTATGTCTTGTTTCAACGCCCCGCTATCGCCGGACCTTGCCACCTCGTTTTCGAGGCTCAGGCAGATTACAACAAAATATCAATACGGTGAAACACTTCCATCGCCCCAGATTCAGGCCAGCCGCGCACCACTATCCGGCAAGTGCGTGCTCATCCATTTGGCATATGTAGTCGAGTACAGCCCGAGTGCGAACGGCTACTACGAACAGACCAACGGCGACTGAAGAAAAGCGTTTGAAATGATTACGTTTATCTATGCAACTCGACCACAAAGTCGTAGTAATCGCTGCGAAACCATGAGTGCGTCAGCTCAACCGGCAGGCCATTTTCCAGATAACCCACGCGCACCAAATGCAACATCGCATGCCCTTCGGGAATTCCAGCGAGGTCTGCGATTCGGGAATTCGCGTTCACGGCAGCGATATTCTGTATCGCGCGCACAACACTCAACTTGGCGTTCTGCATGTACTCATAAAGCGAATCGCCAATTTTGTGCGGATCGTTCACCAGGTGATGCGGCAGCGCAGTTTCTTCGACCGCCATGACCACTTCGTTCGCCGTGCGCACCCGCAGCAAGCGCGAAACCTTGGCGTTAGGCGCCAGATTCAGCCGCATCAGCTCTTCTGCCGTGGCCGGGCCCACCTCGCGACGTAACCACCTGCTGCCTGGCGTAAAACCTCTTTGTTTCAACATCTCAGACAAGTTGGTCAGGCGCGACAGCGATTGTTCGAGCTTGGGCGTGATAAACGTGCCCGCGCCCTGACGGCGCACGATCATGCCTTGTTCGTACAACAGGTCGAGCGATTTGCGCGCGGTAACGCGCGAAACGCCCAGCACCTCACAGAAAGTACGCTCGGACGGCAACGGGTCGTCGGCTTTCCAGAAGCCCGCATGGATAGCGGCCGCCAGTTTGTGGCTCAGTTGCAGGTACAGCGGCGTGGCGCTGTCTGCGTCCGGCTTCAGAAACAGCAGCTTTTGCTGTTGATCCATCGCCCTATTCTCCTTCCCCGGCCGCGCGTGGACGGCGGCCGATGTCATCGCAAAGTACGCGCTGGCGCAGTCGGGCCGCGCCAGCGTGAGCGCCGCGTTAGCCGGTGATGGCTTTGTGGATCAGGATCAGCGCGCCGGCACACGAATCTTTTTGCGGGCGGCTGGTCGTTGCCAGGAATTCGGCGGGGATATACGGGCGCATTGCTTCAGACAAACCGCCACCACAGATTGCCAGCGGCAAGGCCGGGGCGGTGGCGCGTAATGCTTTACCAATAATTTCGATTTCGCGGCCAGCTTCGGCCAGAAAGCGTGCGGCTACGGCATCGGTGGCGCCAAACTCAACCACAATCGGCGACAGCGAGGCGCATTCGCCCTGCTTCATCTTGCCCATCCAGGCAAAGATGGCTTCTTTGGTTTCGCCCACCACGCTAAATAATTTGCGGCCGAAGTCGGTCAGCGGCTCGCGGCCGTCAAACACGCGTTGCACGTGGTTGATGGCCTTGAGTCCCAGATAGGCGCCCGAGCCTTCATCTGAGGTCGGAAAGCCCCAGCCGCCCACTTCGATGCGTGCGCCGTCAGGCAACCACGCTTCGCCTATCGAGCCGGTGCCGACGGCGATAATGCCGCCATGCGCGCCGTTATGCGCGCCCAGCAAGGTGGAGAAACCATCGGATTCAACAATCACGCGGCCATAGCCGGGATTGGTATTTTCAAATTCGGCCGCCCAGGCGCGGTTATGCACGCCCGACAAACCAAAGCCCACGGCGCAACGGCTGCGATCGGGCGTAATGCCCAGCGCATCAAAACCCTTGGCGATGGTCTCGTTGATATTGACCCACGCTTTTTCGATGCCTTGCTGCAACGCCGAGGCGCCGCCTTCAGCCCGCACCAGCTCTACGCCGTCCAGGCCGGCAATGGCAATGCGCGTGCCCGTGCCGCCGCCATCAACGCCAATCAGATATTGAATGTCTTGCATGACCGTTTCCTTCCTCTAGCATCCACTGGGTAAATCGTTTGTATTTGTGCTTTTTTATTTGCCGGGTCATCCCGGTCAAGAGAATGCCGCCTGACGCGGCGGCATTATCGGGGCATAACCAGTGAATCTAGTCAGGCAAAACCTGACTGTCAACGACCCGGGGCCGCAGACAATGAACTAGAGACAGGAATGATGCTGACCACGTCGCTTTTAACGTGCAGACCGCATTCTTTGTTCTCGGGGTTTTCCCACCACCAACGGCCAGCGCGTACGTCTTCGCCCACCGCGATGGCGCGGGTACAGGGCGCGCAGCCTATCGACGGATAGTGTTTATCGTGCAAAGCGTTATACGGCACGTTGTTGGCGCGCAGATAAGCCCACACGTCTTTTTCGGTCCATTCAATCAGCGGATTGAATTTTTCCAGACCATTGCCGCTGTCGTATTCCTGATTGCCCAGGTCGGTGCGCGTGGGCGACTGCTCGCGGCGCAAGCCGGTTACCCACGCCGTTTTGCCCGCCAGCGCGCGTTTAAGCGGCTCGCCTTTGCGGATATGGCAACAGGCTTTGCGCAATTCGATCGAGTCGTAAATTGAATTGATGCCGTTGGCGTTGACCCAGCTTTCGATCTGACCCGCATCGGGGAAAAACACCTGCACCGGATGCGATGGATAACGCTCGTGCACCTTTTGCATCAGCTCGTAGGTTTCGTTGGGCAAGCGGCCGGTATCCAGGCTGAATGACTGGATATTGATGTTGTGCTTTGCGATCAGGTCGGTCAGCACCATGTCTTCCGCGCCAAATGAATTGGCAAACACGGCCGGTTTGAATTCAGTGCCGATGCGCTGCAATAACGCCAGGGTATCGGCGATTTTTTGTTCCAGATCCATACCTGCTCCGCAATTAAATCCGGGGTTTTAAAACACCAGCTTCGTGCCCACGATGGCCAGCATCACCGCCAGCGCCGGGCGCAGAAAGCGATCAGGCAGACGGCCCGCCAGATGGCTACCCACGTAGATGCCGGGCAAGGAGCCCATTAACAAGAAGCCGAGTATATGCAAATCCAGATTGCCCAGACCAGCGTGGCCCAGCCCGGCCACCAGCGTTAGCGGCACGGCGTGGGCAATCTCGGTACCCACCAGACGCGACGTGGGCAGCAAGGGGTACAGCGCAAACAAGGCCACCGTGCCCAGCGCGCCTGCGCCTATCGACGACAGCGTCACAATCACGCCCAGTACCACCCCGGTGAACACGGTGGCGGCGACGGTCCGGCGCGAGCGCATGCTCTCGGCGCTGACCACCGCGGCGCGGCCCATCAGGCGTTGCATCACCGGCTTGAGCAAAATGGCGGCGGCGGTCAACAACAAGGCCACGCCCAGCGTTGATTTGATCAGCGCGTTGATGGCTTTGGTGTCTGCGCCGCATACATGCAGCAGCACCAGCGTAACGATGGCGGCAGGCACGCTGCCGACGGCCAGCCAGCCCGTCACGCGCCAATCAATATTGCGATGTTTGTTGTGAACCCAGACGCTGCTGCCCTTGGTGATGGCGGCATACAGCAGATCGGTGCCGACGGCGGTGGCGGGGTTGATGCCGAAATACAACAGGATAGGCGTCATCAAAGAACCGCCGCCTACACCGGTCATGCCCACGATAAAACCAACCAGCAAACCCGCAACGATAAAGCCTGTATTCACTTGGACCCTTGCCAACCGGAACTTGCCGACCGCCTTGGCGCATGAGCGCAAAGCAGTGGGGAATGGATTAAAAACTGCAGAACGCGCGATTATAGCAACGGGTTTATATTGCTTTAGACTGTTATGTTAAGATTTTAGAAGGTCTGGTTATTTATTGGTGCTGCGATGAAATTACAACAATTACGATACCTGGTAGAAGTAGCAAAACAAGGGCTCAACGTCTCGGAAGCGGCGGAAAAACTACATACCTCGCAACCCGGGATTTCCAAGCAGATTCGTTTGCTCGAAGACGAACTGGGCGTGCAGGTGTTTATCCGTAACGGCAAGCGCGTCGTGGATGTCACCGCGCCAGGCCGCGAGATTCTGCGCATTTCCGAACGCATCCTGATGCAGGCGCAAAACCTCAAGCGCATCGGCGAAGAATTCGTCAACGTGGAAGGCGGCAGTCTGACCATCGCCACCACGCATACCCAGGCCCGTTACGCCCTGCCCCGCACCATCAAGGCCTTTTTGTCGCGCTACCCCAAGGTGCGCTTGTCGATTAAACAGGGCAGCCCCACGCAGATCAGCGAAATGGTGGTCGAAGGCGCCGCCGATCTGGCCATCGCCACTGAAGGCATCGATCATTACCACGAGCTGGCCATGCTGCCTTGCTACGACTGGAATCGCTCGATTGTGGTGCCGGCCGACCACCCACTGACGGCGCTGGACCATGCCATCCGCCTGGAAGACGTCGCGGCCTACCCGCTGATTACCTATGACTTTGCCTTTACCGGCCGCTCGCTGATCAATCGTGCATTCGAGCAGCGCGGTCTGACGCCGAATGTGGTGCTGACCGCCATCGATTCAGACGTGATCAAAACCTACGTCGGCCTGGGCCTGGGCGTTGGCATCCTGGCCACCATGGCCTTCGAACCCGAGCGTGACCATGGCCTGGTCGCCATCGACGCCAGCCATCTGTTCGAACCATCTACCACCCGCATCGGCGTGCGCCGTGACGCCTATCTGCGCGGCTATGCTTTTGACTTTATTGAACTGTTCTCGCCCCATCTAAACCGCGAAGTGGTACACGCGGCGCTGCTGATGAATGAGCCGGATGGCGGTGATCACGCCATTGATATTGGCGATGATGACGAGTAAGTCATTGGCGGTCCAGGCATAAAAAAACGGCGCATCGAGCGCCGTTTTTTTTCGTCTGGAGCCAACTCAAGCCGCGATCAGCCGCACCGCCAGTGCCTGGCCGCCCTCGGCCAGCACCAGCAGCCGATCAATATTCGGATGCTTGCCCGGGTTGGCCACCGCATCGGCGGTATGTTCGGCGTACAGGCGCAAGCCTTTATCCGCCGCCACGGCGTCGAGCGCGCCAAATTCCTGATACAGCGCGTGGTAAACGCGCACGCTGCCGGCCTGGCCGGGTTGGTTGTCCAGGCGGCCGGTGACGGTGTCGCCATCAAGGATTTCCAGCGCAGCCAGATGCGCCACGCTGGGCAGCGTGTCCAGAATTTCTTTAAACGTCATAGTGATTCACGATCAACAAGGGAAGAAATCGAAGCGTCGGTGACGAACATCCGCACCGACGATGCTTACAATCCGGCGGCGGTGGCGCCCCAGACGTGGGTGGAACGCAGGCGTCCGGCCAGCAAACGCGGGTCGAGCACGTGGGCGATCTGATAGCCCGCTTGCGCGGTATCACGCGGTGGCGAATCGGGCAGCGGGTTGCCTTTGGCGTCCAGCAGCGATACCACCGACGGCGCGTGGTCATCGTCACCGGCATGGCGCACCACGGCCACTTCGCCATTGCGCAATTGCACGACCGCACCGGGCGGATATACACCGATGGTTTCGCGGAACAGCGCGCCAAACTTGGCATCAACGCCGCCATTTTGCGCCAGGCTCTCAAACATCGCGTTATCCACCGCCGACGCTTTACGCCACGCGCTTTGCGTGAGCATGGCGCTGTAACGGTCGGCCAGGCCTATCAAGCGCGCTTCAAAGCGGATCTGTTCGCCGCTCAGCTTGGCCGGATAACCGCTGCCGTCCGGTGCTTCGTGATGTTGCAGCACGCAATCGAGCCAGGTCAGATCTGCCACGCCCAGGCCACGCAGCATATCGCGGCCCAGTTGCGGGTGTTCCTGCATGGTCATACGTTGCGCTGGAGTCAGTGGCCCGGCCTGTTGCGTGAGCGCTTCTTGCAACGCCAGCATGGCGATATTCATGGTCAGCGCAGCGCAGACCACTGATTGGCGTTCCAGCAAGGGCATACCCACGCGCCGCGCCACAATCTCCACCACGGTTGCGGTGTCGGCAGCATGGCGCACACCGTAGCCGCCCTCTTGCGCATGCAGAATGACCGCCAATGCCACATCGCTGTCCTGCATACAGGCGAGCTGGATTTGCTGGGCGATTTCGGTCACGCGTTGCGGAAAATCGCTGATGCTTTCGGCCTGCTCCAACACCTGCAACAGGCGGAAACGCGCCTGCAGTATCTGGCTGGCAACAGACAGACCGCTGGTGGACGAGGTGGCGGCGGAAGCGCCAGGGGCAAGCGCGGGCGGCATCTAGGCAGGGCTCCGGATTACGACAAGGGCAATGACAAATGGATGATGGCGCGAATCCCCCAGCGCGGCAACGGCCGCCCGGATGGAATCTGCGTCAGCAAAGCGGACGTGCAGCAAGCCGCCTAGATTTCGTCTATCCAGGCTTGCTGGATGGCTTCCAGAATTTTTTCACCGCAACGCTTGGGATCATCATCAAAGTCGTCCAGCGCCAGCACCAGATCCATCAGCTCGGTAAAGCGCACGCTGCGCGGGTCAACTTCGGGGTAGCGATCAGCCAGTTCGATCGCGATATCAAGCGAATCAGTCCATTTCATGCGGTGGTTTCCTCTTTGACACGGGCGACCTGGCCAGCGGTGAGCGCCAGCAATTCTTCCGGAGTCAGCCGGAATACGCTGTTGGGCGTGCCGGCGGCGGCCCAGATTTCTGCGTATTCAAACAAATCCTGGTCGATCAGGGTAATCGGCGTTTCAACGTGTGCCACTGGCGCAACGCCGCCGATGGCAAAGCCGGTTTTGGCGCGCACAAAATCAGCGTCGGCGCGGCCGGTTTTCTCACCAATCAGCGCGCTGACCGCTTTCTCATCAACGCGGTTACGGCCGCTGGTCACCACCAGCACCAGCCGGTTGCTGGCTTTGGCCTTCAGGATGATGGATTTGGCAATTTGCGCCACATCGCAACCAATGGCGGCTGCGGCATCAGCGGCGGTGCGGGTAGATGCATCAAAGGTGACGATGCGGGCGGCAATGCCGTGCTGGGCCAGCACGTCGGCCACGCGCTGCTGACTGGCGCTGGCCGCGACTTGCGTTTCGACCGGACCCGTCATCTTAGTGATGCTCGCGCGCGTGGTTGATGGTGTATTTGGGAATCTCGACCACCAGATCGGTGGCCGCAACGATGGCCTGACACGACAAGCGCGATTGCGCCTCCAGACCCCATGCTTTATCCAGCATGTCTTCTTCCAGCTCGTCGGCTTCGTTCAGGCTGTTGCTACCCTCGCGCACGATGACGTGGCAGGTGGTGCAGGCACACGATTTCTCGCAGGCGTGTTCAATTTCGATGTCCGCTTCCAGCAGCGCATCGCAAATCGAAACACCCGGCTCGACTTCGAGCACGGCGCCATCGGGGCACAACTGGGGATGCGGCAAAACCACTACTTGTGTCATGTTGAGTCCTGATCGTCTTGTTCGGCTCGGCTGTTTTACAGATCGCCGATCTTGTGGCCGGCCAGCCCGCGTTTGACTGCGGCATCCATGCGCCGCGCCGCAAACGTGGCGGTCACTTCGTTAAGTTTTTCGGCGGTGATGCGGATGGCGTCGGCGTCTTCGGCGGCCATTTTTTGCTGCAGATTGGCCAGCACCGCGTCGATGACCGCGCGTTCTTCGGCGTCTACCAGATGACCATCCTGCGCCAGCGCGTTCTCGGTGGCCTGGTACAGACTGAGCGCATCCACGCGCGCTTCGGCCAGCTTGCGTTGCGTCATGTCGTCGTTGGCGTGCTTCATCGAATCGATCAGCATGCGGCCGATTTCATCATCGCCCAGGCCATACGAGGGCTTGACCGCGATGCTGGCCTCGATGCCGCTGGACATCTCGCGTGCCGACACCGACAACAAGCCATCGGCATCCACCTGGAAGGTGACGCGGATGCGCGCCGCACCGGCCA
The DNA here is from genome assembly GCF_054652575.1 of Silvimonas sp. JCM 19000. Taxonomy (NCBI): domain Bacteria; kingdom Pseudomonadati; phylum Pseudomonadota; class Betaproteobacteria; order Neisseriales; family Chitinibacteraceae; genus Silvimonas; species Silvimonas sp. JCM 19000. The sequence goes on from NZ_BAAIHC010000021.1 coordinate 29,436, forward strand.
CCATCGGCGGAATGCCGCGCAACTCAAAGCGCGCCAGCGAACGGCAATCGCGCACCATTTCGCGTTCGCCTTGCAATACATGGATGGCCATCGCGGTCTGGCCATCTTTAAACGTCGTAAATTCCTGGGCGCGTGCGGTCGGAATGGTGGAATTGCGCGGGATGACTTTCTCGACCAGATCACCCATGGTCTCCAGCCCCAGCGACAAGGGGATGACATCCAGCAACAGCCAGTCGTCTTCGCCCTTGTTGCCCGCCAGCACATCGGCCTGCATCGCCGCGCCCAGCGCAACCACTTTGTCCGGGTCCAGATTGGTCAGCGGGGTCTGGCCAAACAGCGTTTCGACGGCTTGGCGCACATGCGGCATGCGCGTGGCGCCGCCCACCAGCACCACGCCTTTCACATCAGCGGCAGTGATTTTGGCATCGCGCAGCGCTTTCTTTACCGGCGTCAGCGTCTTTTGCACCAGGTGCGCGGTCAGTTGCTGGAATTGCGCCACGGTAAATTCAACATCGATAGCCTGGCCATCCGACAAGGTGGCGGCGATATGCGTCACGTCGTGGTCGGTCAGCGCTTCTTTGGCTTCGCGCGCGCGGGTCAGTAGCAGACGCGTATCGTGCGCGTTCAGTTGCGACAGGCCGGCTTGTTCGAGCACCCAGCAGTGGATGCGATGATCAAAATCATCGCCGCCCAGTTGCGAATCACCCGAGGTGGCTTTGACTTCGAATACGCCGCGGGTCAGCTCCAGCACCGACACATCAAAGGTGCCGCCGCCCAGGTCATAAATCACATAAGTGCCTTCCGCACCGTTATCCAGCCCGTAGGCGATGGCGGCGGCGGTCGGTTCGTTCAGCAAGCGCAACACATTCAGACCGGCCAGTTTGGCGGCGTCTTTGGTGGCCTGGCGCTGCGCATCATCAAAATACGCGGGCACGGTAATCACGGCGCCAACCAGTTCGCCGCCCAAGCTGGCTTCGGCGCGGTCTTTTAACGTGCGCAGGATATCGGCCGAGACTTCCACCGGGCTTTTGATGCCCGCCGCGGTATGCAGCTTGAGCATGCCCGGCTCTTCGACAAAACGGTACGGCGTGGCCAGATCGCCGATGTCTTTCAGGCCGCGGCCCATAAAGCGTTTAACCGAGACGATGGTATTGGCCGGATCAGCATTCTGGCGCGCTTGCGCCTTGTGGCCGACTGCATCGACGCCATTGGCGCTGTAATGCACCACCGACGGCAGCAAGGTGCGGCCTTCGCTATCGGGCAGGCAGGCGGTGCTGCCGCTGCGCACGGTGGCGACCAGCGAATTGGTGGTGCCCAGATCGATGCCCACCGCCAGGCGATGCTGGTGCGGTGCGGCGGACATGCCCGGTTCAGAAATTTGCAGTAGTGCCATAGCGTCTTCAGATGTCAAAAGGCGCGCGTCAAGGCGCGCGCCAAAGGTAAAGCCAGGGGACGACGCCAGGCGCCATCAAACCCTCGCTCAGAACAACACGGATTCGATCGCGTCGCCGATTTCCTGGTCCAGCTTTTCCATAAAACGCAGCTTGCGCACGCTGAGCGCGGCGGCGGCAAAGTCTTGCGCCACATCCAGCTGTTGAGCCAGTTCGGATTCAAGCGCGCCCATTTCTTCGCGTAGTTCGCTATTGAGTTCTTCCAACCGTTCCACATTTTGCGAGGCTTTGCCTTCAGCAATATGTTCGCGCCAGATCATCTGGTTCATCAGAAAATCCATGGGCATGGCGGTATTGGTTTCTTCTTGCGTATCCACGCCTTGCAGCGCCAGCAGATAACGCGCGCGCGCCACCGGTGAACGCAGCGTTTGCCAGGCTTCGTTGACTTGCGTCGACGCCTGCAACGACAAGCGCCGCTCGGCATCGCTGCCACTGGCAAAGCGATCCGGGTGCCACTCGGCCTGCAGCGCGCGGTATTGCGCGTCCAGCTGTTTGTTATCTAGCGCAAACAGGATGGGCAGCTGAAACAACTCGAAATGGTTCTGGGCAAAGTCGAAGGTCATGGGCTACGCAAGTGAAGGATTCGGGGGACTAACGACATTGTAACCAGGCGCAGCGCCACTTGCCGTGCTGCCTGGGCGGATCCACCTGCAGAAACCATAGGGTGGGTTAGCCTGCAAGGCGTAACCCACCGCACAAAGCCACCTGCTATTGCGACAGCATCATGCCGTCAAATACGCTGGGGCCAGACAGCGGACGCCGCGCCTCAAGCTATGCGGCAATGGCCTGGTCAGACATGAAACGATTCGCCGCAGCCGCACTCGTTCTTGACGTTGGGATTGTTGAACTTGAAGCCCTCGTTCAACCCTTCCTTGGTGTAATCGAGTTCAGTGCCGTCGATATACGCCAGGCTCTTGGCATCGGTATAAATCTTGACGCCGTGGCTCTCGAATTCCATATCGGTTTCGTTCAGCGCGTCGACAAACTCAAGCTTGTACGCCATGCCCGAACAACCGGCCGTCTTGACCGCCAGCCGCACGCCCAGACCCTTGCCGCGGCGGGCCAGAAAACCGGCCACATGCACCGCAGCGCGTTCAGTCAGAGATAAAGCCATCGCAAAAACTCCTGTCAGCCCGCCGTGACTACACGGCGGCAACCATTACGCGTCGTGCTTCTTTTTGTAGTCTTCCACGGCCGCCTTGATGGCGTCTTCCGCCAGGATGGAGCAGTGGATTTTTACCGGCGGCAGCGCCAGTTCTTCGGCGATGTGGGTGTTCTTGATGGCCAGCGCTTCGTCCAGCGTCTTGCCCTTCACCCATTCGGTGATCAGCGAAGAAGAAGCAATGGCCGAGCCGCAGCCGTAGGTCTTGAACTTGGCATCTTCAATCACGCCACCCGCGCCCACCTTGATCTGCAGCTTCATCACGTCGCCACAGGCCGGTGCGCCGACCATGCCGGTACCGATGGTCTCGTCGCCTTTTTCAAACGAACCCACGTTACGCGGGTTTTCGTAATGATCCAGAACCTTTTCGCTATAAGCCATTTGCTTTCTCCACGCGGCCATCTCGGCCCGCACAACATTCAGTTAACACATATGCATGCACGCGGCGTGAATCACAGCCGCCTGCGCCAGGCCCGCTTAGTGCGCAGCCCACTCAATCTGGCTGATATCCACGCCGTCTTTGTACATTTCCCACAGCGGCGACAATTCGCGCAGCTTGCCGATCTTGTCGTGGATCAGCTTGATGGTGAAATCAATGTCTTCTTCGGTGGTGAAGCGGCCGATGGTAAAGCGGATCGACGAATGCGCCAGCTCATCCGAACGGCCCAGGGCACGCAGCACATACGACGGTTCCAGACTGGCGGAGGTACACGCCGAGCCGCTCGACACCGCCAGTTCTTTCAGCGCCATGATCAGCGATTCGCCTTCGACGAAGTTAAAGCTGACGTTCAGGTTGTGCGGCACGCGCGCATCCATGTCACCGTTCAGATGCACTTCTTCGATATTCGATACACCGGCCCACAGGCGATCACGCAGACCGCGGATGCGCGCCAGTTCTTCATTCATTTCAACGCGCGCCAGGCGGTACGCTTCGCCCATGCCCACGATCTGGTGCGTGGCCAGCGTGCCCGAGCGGAAACCGCGCTCATGGCCGCCACCGTGCATTTGCGCTTCCAGACGGATACGCGGCTTGCGGCGGATATACAGCGCGCCCACGCCCTTCGGGCCGTAGGTTTTGTGCGCCGACAGCGCCATCAAATCAATTTTGGATTTCTGCAGATCGATCGCCACTTTGCCGGTGGCTTGTGCGGCATCAACGTGGAACACGATGCCTTTTTCGCGGCACAGTTCGCCAATGGCATCGACATCCTGAATCACGCCGATTTCGTTGTTCACCAGCATCACCGAAATCAGGATGGTGTCCGGGCGGATGGTGGCTTTCAGCGCATCCAGATCCAGCAGGCCATCAGCCTTGACGTCCATATACGTGACTTCAAAGCCTTCGCGCTCCAGCTCACGCATGGTGTCGAGCACGGCTTTGTGTTCGGTCTTGACCGTAATCAGGTGCTTGCCCTTGCTTTGATAGAAGTGCGCAGCGCCCTTGATGGCCAGGTTGTCGGATTCGGTCGCACCCGAAGTCCAGACGATTTCTTTCGGATCGCAATTCAGCAGCGCGGCGACTTCTGCACGGGCATCCTCGACTGCTTCTTCCGCCGTCCAGCCATAGGCATGCGAACGCGATGCCGGGTTGCCAAACATATTGGTCAGGTACGGAATCATTTTTTCGGCCACGCGCGGGTCAACCGGCGTTGTGGCGGAATAATCGAGGTAAATCGGCAGCTGGCGATCCATGGGGTACTCCGTAACGTCTTTCTTGATATTGATAGCGAATGTTCTTGGGGGCTTACTGGCCGGGCGCGCTCACCGCTTCGGCGGGGCGCGGATGGCGCTGGTCGTGCAATACGCTGGCCTGGCATTGCTGCAGACGGCGTTGTTTTTCCAGTTGCTGTTCCATCAGCTGTGCCAGCGTCACCGATGACAGATAGTCATAAATGGTGCGATTCAGGCTGGCCCACAAGTCGTGGGTCATGCAGCGTGATTCTTCCAGACAGTTTTCTTTGCCGCCGCATTGGGTGGCATCGATCGGCTCGTCCACCGCCTTGATGATTTCGGCGACGGTGATGATCGTGGCTTCACGCGCCAGACAGTAGCCACCGCCCGGACCGCGCACGCTTTCCACCAGCTCGCGCCGGCGTAGCTTGCCAAACAATTGTTCCAGATAAGACAGCGAAATCTGCTGGCGCTCGCTGATCCCGGCCAGCGTGACCGGGCCATTGGCTTCACGCAGCGCCAGGTCCAGCATCGCTGTCACTGCAAACCGGCCTTTGGTCGTGAGTCGCATTGCGTTGTCTCGTTAATCTACGGGTCGAATCGTAAAATACCCTACAAATTTAGTCAACTAAAAAGCCTGGTGTTGTACTCAACTATTCCCCGGCGCTTTGTAGGGTTTTCAGGGCCTGGCGGCGCGTTTACTCAACAATGCGATTCAGATAGCCGGGGTCAAAGTTGTCGGGCTCGGCGCGCTCATCGCTGCAATCGACGCCCATTTTTTCCAGCCGCGCCAACAGGCTTTCCAGTTTGCGGTCGGTGGCCATCGAGTGGTCCAGCAAGCCATGGATGGCCTGGACCAGCGGATCGGCCATATCGCCTGAGATACCGTAAGCGCTGAATCCCATCTTCTGCGCTTGTTCGGCGCGCGCCTTGTCGCGGGTTTTATCGACCTCGCGCGCCACATTGGCCACCATGGTGGCGCCAGCGGGCACTTCTTTGATCACCACCGCGTTCGAGCCTATGCGCGCACCCGCGCCGACGGTAAAACCGCCCAGCACTTTGGCGCCCGCCCCGACAATCACGCCCGCTTCCAGCGTCGGATGGCGCTTGCCCTCGTTCAGCGATACGCCGCCCAGGGTCACGCCCTGGTACAAGGTGCAATCGTCGCCGACGACGGTGGTCTCGCCGATCACCGTACCCATGCCGTGGTCAATAAACACGCGGCGGCCCAAGGTCGCGCCCGGATGGATTTCGATGCCGGTCAGCCAACGCGAAAAGTGCGACACACAACGCGCCAGCAATTTACAGTCGCGCTGCCACAAGCCATGCGCCACTTGATGGAATGCCTGCGCGTGGAATCCCGGGTAACACAGCACGACTTCCAGCGCAGAACGAGCGGCTGGGTCGTGATCAAGGATCACACGGATGGTCTCACGCAAGCGATCAAGCATGGCATTCCCGTTGGAGGGCTGAAAGGCTGAGTATTTTACTCGACTATCCTGCAGGCGGCTAGCCGCGCGGCATTGCAAAAGCCCACAGCGCGTGGCACCGCATCCGGCAGCACGCGCTGTGGGCTTTGCTTACTGGCCTGGCGTCGACTCAGGGCACCAGCACGATCTTGCCAAAGGCACCGCGGTCCAGATGGTCCAGCGCTTGCGGCAACTCAGCAAAACGATACTGATGGTCAATCACCGGCTTGATCTGGTGCGCGTCGATAAAGCGCACCAGATCTTCCAGCGCGCGGCGATGGCCAACCGTAATGCCCTGCACCGTAATCTGTTTAAGCAGGAACGGTGCGGCCGGGCCAGACACATCAAAACCATCCAGCACCCCGATCAGCGAAACCCGGCCCGCCACCGCCACCGCGCGCAAGGACTGGGCCAGATTGCCGCCGCCGACGGTATCAAGCACGTGATCGACCCCCACATTACCGGTCAATTCCAGCGCCGCATCTGCCCAGTCGATCTGATGGCGCTGGATGCCATGCGCCGCGCCCAGCGCCAGCGCGCGTTGCAATTTGGCCGCGTCGCCCGAGGTCACCAACACTGTGGCGCCCAAGGCATGTGCAATCTGCAAGCCAAACATGGCCACCCCGCCGGTGCCCTGTACCAACACGGTTTCGCCAGACTGCAAGCGACCCAGTTCCACCAACGCAAACCAGGCGGTGAGCGCGGCGCACGGCAAAGTGCTGGCTTCGGCGTCGCTCAGACTCGTGGGCGCGGCGCTGAGCCAGTCCTCATCGAGCACGATATATTCCGCCAGCACGCCTTGTTCGCGCCCGCCCAGCGAGTGATAGCCAGGATCGCGCCCGCTGCCGTGCGGCTTGCCGTCTATCCAGCCCGGGGCAAAGTTCGAGATCACCCGCGCACCTGGCGCAAAGCGCGTCGCCCCTGGCCCCACGGCATCGACCACACCCGCCATATCCGAGGCCGGAATAAACGGTTGGGGCAAAGGCAGACCCATGCCGGTTTCGATTACCAGCTTGTCGCGATAATTGAGCGATACCGCGTGCACCTTGACCCGGATCTGCCCCGGTCCGGGTTGCGGGATAGCTGCTTCGGTATAGATAAGTTGATCGCGCCCGAGGGCGCTCATGGTCCAGCGAAACATGGTCAGACTCCGGTTTAAAAACGTCGAAGCCAGCATATCGTTGCCCATGCCGCACCAGTGGCGATAAAATTTCCGGCCATTGCATCCGCGCAGGAACCAAGGTGATGAGCGAAACGTTTAAAGATATTCCCGTGTTCGTCACCGCCGTCGAGTCCGGCAGCTTTGCCGAAGCGGCCAGCCGCCTGCATCTGACGCGTTCAGCGGTTGGCAAAACCGTTGCCCGGCTGGAACAGCGGCTGGGCGTACGTTTGTTTCATCGCACCACGCGCAGCCAGCAGCTCACTGCCGATGGCAGCGTGTTTTATGAACGCTGCTTGCGGGCGCTTGAGGAAATCCGCAGCGCCACGGCCATGCTCGAATCGGGCCGGCAGCAAGTCAGTGGGCGTTTGCGCGTATCGATGCCGGTTTTGTTCGGGCGCTTGTGCGTGGCGCCTCTGCTGCTGCAATTGACGGCGCAGCATCCCGATTTAACGCTGGAACTCTCGTTTAGCGATCGCGTGGTCGATCTGGCCGAGGATGGTTTCGATCTGGCCATCCGCAACGGCCCGCTGCCAGACTATCCCGATCTGATTGCGCGCCCCATCGCCACGCATCGCATGTATTTGTATGCCGCACCCCAATGGCTGGCGCAGCACGGCATGCCTGCCGGGCTGGGTGAGGTCGAGCGTCATGCCGGACTGCTTTATAAGTACAGCAACGGGCCTAAAGCCTGGGCGTTTCCGCACGATGACGGCAGCGTGCGCCAGATCCTGCCGCCACATCAAATCTTGATGGACGACTTGCAGGCCTTGGGCGACGCCGCCAGCGCCGGGCTCGGCATTGCGTTTTTGCCATGCTGGCTGGTGCGTAATGCCGTACGCGCCGGGCATCTGGTGCGCGTATTACCGCAGCATCAGGGGGTGGCGCATCACGCTTATGCGGTCTGGCGCAAAACGCCGCATTTGCCGCCGCGTATCCGGGTTGCGGTCGATCTGCTGGTGGCACAGCTAGCGGCACGCGTCGATGACATCGCGCCAGTCACCGTCGCCTGCGCACCACCGTCAGCCTGATGTGCCGGATCGGCGCGATTGCGCTCATGCCGCGACGGTTGCGTCACCTGGCTCCGAGTGGCGGCTGCGGTTTTTTTGCCTGCTACTGATTAATCACCGGCTTATTACTCATATCAGCAATGCAATTAACCTTGATTGCAAAGCCGGGCTTCACGCTGCAACAAACCGGTTTTAAAACCGGCTCAAAGCGAAAATTACAGCACCTTAATTCGGCTTAAAAAAAGACCGTCATGTATGACTGCGCCAGCTCATTACCTGCCGGAGTTTTCTAGCGCTTTGTAAGCAAAGCAATTTCTCGCTTTTTTGATCATCTGCCGGTTGCGCCATCCGGCCCCAAACGGCAATGCCTGCCCGACCGCCCACAGCGTCGGGACGCGGGCCGCACCTGCCGCAATCCAACAAACACGCGCTTTGTAGGCGAACACCCGGCAGAAGCGCCGACCGCTCTCCTTTACCATCCTCGCAGTTTTGCAGCGCGCTTTATGCTGCATCACCTCATCACCGACCGATCACCGTCACGGTTTTAAAGTCCAGCTTTAACAGCAGAAACTTATATATCTCTGCCGTCGTGCTGGGATAAAGCGCCAGCCAGCTTTCATACTGGCGATAAATAATTTACTGTTGCAAGCGCAAGCGCCTGGTTTGCTAATCAGGATTCGCCGCTGCACACCGCTAAAAAGAGAACAACGCCATGCCGCACTACGTGGATACCGTCGCCATCGATGCGTTATTTGCCGGAACGCACGCCGATCCGTTTTCTGTTCTGGGTTTGCATAGCGTCGAAGATGGCTTGGTGGTGCGCACCTTGCAGCCCGGTGCAACCGAAGTGGTGGTGGTGGATACCGCCGGCAAAAAAATTGCCGCACTACATAGGGTGGATGAGCGCGGCTTTTTTGCCGGCCCCATCCCGCGCCGTAAAAACCGGTTTCCGTATCGTCTGAAAGTGACCTGGCCCGATGGCGCCGTGGAACTGGAAGACGCTTATCGCTTTGGCCCCTGCCTGGGTGATGTCGATGTCTGGTTGCTGGCCGAAGGCACGCATATGCGGCCGTTTGAGCGCCTCGGCAGTCACCCCACCACGCTGGAAGGCGTTGGCGGTGTGGCCTTCGCCGTCTGGGCGCCGAACGCGCGCCGGGTATCGGTGGTGGGCGAATTCAATTTCTGGGATGGCCGCCGCCATCCCATGCGTTTGCGCGCCGAAGCCGGGGTGTGGGAATTGTTCGTGCCCAATGCCCAGATCGGACAAAACTTTAAATACGAAATCCGCGATGCCAACGGCCATGTGTTTTTAAAAGCCGATCCGTATGGTTTCTCGGCCGAATTGCGACCGAGCACGGCGTCGTGCGTGGCCAGACTGCCGGCGTGGATTGAACCGACCGAACAACGCAAGCAAGCCAATGCCTTGAATGCGCCGATGTCGATTTATGAAGTGCATCTGGGCTCATGGCGGCGCGTGCCGGAAGAAGGCAATCGTTGGCTCAGTTATCGCGAGCTGGCCGATCAACTGGTGTCGTACGTTAAAGACCTCGGCTTTACTCATCTGGAATTACTGCCAATCAACGAGCATCCATTTGATGGCTCCTGGGGCTACCAGCCGCTGGGCATGTACGCGCCCACCTCGCGCTTTGGCACGCCGGAAGATTTCCGTTACCTGGTCGAAACCGCCCACGCCAATGGCATCGGCATGATCCTGGATTGGGTGCCGGGGCATTTCCCCAGCGATGCGCATGGCCTGGCCATGTTCGACGGCACGCATTTGTATGAACACGCCGATCCCCGCGAAGGCTTTCATCAGGACTGGAACACGCTGATTTATAACTACGGTCGGCGCGAAGTCAGCAACTACCTGACCGGCAATGCGCTGTACTGGATTGAACGCTACGGCGTGGATGGCCTGCGTGTGGATGCCGTGGCCTCGATGTTGTATCGCGATTACAGCCGTAAAGAAGGCGAATGGGTGCCCAATGAATTTGGCGGCCGCGAGAATCTGGAGGCCATCGAGTTCCTCAAGCGCATGAACAGCATCGTCGGCAGCAACCGCCCCGAAGCCATCACCTCTGCCGAAGAATCGACCGCTTTCCCCGCCGTATCACGCCCGCCCGAGATGGGTGGCCTGGGTTTCCACTACAAGTGGAATATGGGCTGGATGCACGACACGCTCGAATACATGGGCACCGACCCGATTCATCGCAAATATCATCACCACAAGATGACGTTTGGCATGGTGTATGCGTTTAACGAAAACTTTGTGCTGCCGCTGTCGCATGACGAAGTGGTGCACGGCAAAGGCTCGTTGATTGCGCGCATGCCGGGCGATACCTGGCAGAAGTTTGCCAACCTGCGCGCGTATTACGGCTTTATGTGGGCGCACCCGGGCAAGAAGCTGCTGTTTATGGGCGGCGAATTTGCCCAGGGCGCCGAGTGGAACCACGACAGCAGTCTCGACTGGCATTTGCTGGATATCGACTGGCATCGCGGCGTGCACGATCTGGTGCGCGATCTCAACACCACCTACAAAACCAATCCAGCCCTGTACCAGGTGGATTTTGACGGCGCCGGTTTCAGCTGGATTGCGCATGACGATGGCGAAAACTCGGTGTTTTCGTTTATCCGCCACGCCGAGGACCCGAATGACCAGATCATCGTACTGAGCAACTTCACCCCGGTGCCGCGCTATGACTACCGTATCGGCGTGCCGCTGGCGGGCCGTTATGTGGAAGTGCTCAATACCGATGCCGGGCATTACTGCGGCAGCAATCTCGGCAACGCCGAAGTCCACACCGACGCCATCGGTGCCCATGGTCACGCGCAATCCCTGAGCCTGACCGTGCCGCCGCTGGCCACGATCTACCTGAAGCGCGTGGGATAAACGATGCCGCTCGGCCAGACCGCCCCCCAGACCATCGACAAGCTGCAAACCGGCTCCGCCTGGCCTTTAGGCGCGTCGCTGGATGCGGGCGGGATCAACTTTGCCGTGTATGCGGGCAATGCCACGCGGGTGGAGTTGTGTTTGTATGACGAGCACGGCGGCAATGAGCTGCAACGTTTTGATCTGCCCGGCAACGACAATGGCGTCTGGCACGGTTATCTGCCGCGCGGCAAAGCAGGCGTGTTGTATGGCTATCGCGTGCATGGCGAATACGCGCCGCTGCATGGCCAGCGCCATAATCCGGCCAAATTATTGCTGGATCCGTATGCGCGCGCCGTGGTCGGCCGTGCGCTGGATCATCCCGCCTTTAACGGCGAAGACCTGAGTAAACCCGGCCAGCCCGATCCGCTTGATAGCGGCGAACTGGCACCCAAAGCCCGGGTGATCGATGAACCCTATGACTGGGAAGGCGATGTACCGCTGGACCATCCGTGGGCCCAGACGGTGATCTACGAAGCGCATCCGCGCGGCCTGACCATGCAACATCCGGATATCCCCGGCGAGTTGCGCGGTAGCTACGCCGCGATCGCGCATCCGGCCATGATTGCTTATCTGCAAAAGCTGGGCATTACCGCGCTGGAACTGATGCCGGTAACCATGCACGCCGACGAGCCGCGCTTGCAGCGCATGAATCTGCGCAATTACTGGGGCTATAACCCGCTGGCGTTTATGGCGCTGGAACCGCGTTTCTGGTCCGGCCGCGCCAACACCACCCCGCTGTCTGAATTCCGCGATATGGTCAAAGCGCTGCATCAGGCCGGCATCGAAGTGATTCTGGATGTGGTGTTCAACCACACCGCCGAACTGGACGAATTGGGCCCGACGCTGTCGCTGCGTGGCATCGACAACGCGGCTTACTACCATCTGGGCAGCAACGGCGAATATCAGAACTGGACCGGCTGCGGCAACACGCTCAACCTGGGTGAGCCGCGCATGTTGCAGTTGTTGATGGACAGCCTGCGTTACTGGGTCAGCGAATGCCACGTGGATGGCTTCCGCTTTGATCTGGCGCCGGTGCTGGGCCGCGCTAATGGCCGCTTCTCGACGCAGGCGGGCGTGTTTGCCGCGCTGGCGCAAGACCCGCTGTTGTCGCGCGTCAAACTGATCGCCGAGCCGTGGGATATCGGCCCCGATGGCTACCAGCTGGGGCAATTTCCCGCCGGTTGGGCCGAATGGAACGACCAGTTTCGCGATTCGCTACGCCGCTTCTGGCTGCACGACGGCGTTAACCGCGGCCAGTTGGCGCAACGGCTGGCGGCATCGAGCGATATTTTTCAGCGCCGCGGCCGCAAACCGTATGCGTCCGTCAATCTGATCACGGCGCACGATGGTTTTACCCTGGCCGACCTGACCAGCTACAACCAGAAGCATAACGACGCCAACGGCGAACATAACCGCGACGGCCATAACGAAAACCAGTCGTGGAATTGCGGCGTGGAAGGCCCCACCGACGATGCCGATGTACTGTTGCTGCGCGAACGTTCGCGCCGCGCCTTGTTGGCATCTTTGTTACTGGCGCAAGGCACGCCGATGCTGTTGGCGGGCGATGAATTCGGCCACAGCCAGCAAGGCAATAACAACGCCTATTGCCAGGACAACGCCACCACCTGGCTGGACTGGCCGCATGCCGACCAGAACCAGATTGATTTTGTTGCCGCCCTGCTGCGATTGCGCCGGCGTTGCCATGCGCTGCAATCGGGCCTGTGGTGGCAAGATACGCCCGACGCCAGCAGTGGCGAATACGATGTGCAATGGCTAAACCCGTCGGGCGGGCCTTTGCGCCAGCACGATTGGGAAGACAACGCCGCCCGCGCCATGGGCATTTTGCTGTGCGGCGAATTCCTGATTCTGTGCAATGGCTCCGCCCACCAGATTGAATTCCGCCTGCCTCCTGGCGACTGGTGCGTGGAACTGGACAGCGCGCACGACAGGCAGACCGGCGCACATCAAGACGAATATCGTGCCAGCGCGCGCAGCATGACGATATTGACGCGCACGCTGGATCAAAACTGTGACATTTCAACGGAAGCAAAACGATGAGCAAAGAAATCGCCACACAACCGATTGCAGGGCAGAAACCGGGCACGTCCGGTTTGCGCAAAAAAGTGACGGTGTTCCAGCAACCCAATTATCTGGAAAACTTTGTCCAGTCCATTTTTGACGCGCTCGGCGACGTGCGTGGGCGCGAGATTGCCTTGGGGGGCGATGGTCGCTTCTACAATCGCAATGCCGTGCAGACCATCCTGAAAATGGCCGCAGCCAATGGCATCAAGCGCGTGGTGGTGGGCCAGGGCGGCATTCTGTCGACGCCGGGCACCAGCTGCGTGATCCGCAAACGCAAGTTGTCAGGCGGCATCATTCTGTCGGCATCGCACAATCCGGGCGGTCCGGACGGCGATTTCGGCATCAAGTACAACACCGAAAACGGCGGCCCGGCGCCTGAGAAAGTCACCGACGCCATCTACGAGAAATCGACCACCATCACGCGTTATCTGACCGTGGATGCGCCTGATTACGACATCGACACGCTGGGCCTGGGCAAGCTGGGTGATCTGGAAGTCGAAGTGATCGATTCGGTGGAAGACTATGCCGATCTGATGCAGCAGCTGTTTGATTTTCCGGCCATCAAGAACTGGCTGGCCAACGGCCACCGCATCCGCTTTGATTCGCTGTCGGCGGTATCCGGCCCTTACGCCACGCGCATTATCGAAGGCTTGTTGGGCGCCCCCAAGGGCTCGGTAGTGAACGGGATTCCGCTGGAAGACTTCGGCGGCCACCATCCTGACCCCAACCCGGCCTACGCCACCGATCTGATCGAACACATGAACGCCACCGATGCCGCCGACCTGGGCGCCGCTTCGGATGGCGATGCCGACCGCAACATGATTGTGGGCCGCAACCTGGTGGTGACCCCGTCCGACAGCCTGGCCATCATGGCCGCCAACGCCACGCTGGTGCCCGGTTATCACAAAGGCCTGGCAGGCGTGGCACGCTCGATGCCGACGTCTTGCGCGGTAGATGCCGTGGCCAAGGCGCTGAATATCCCGGCGTTTGAAACCCCCACCGGCTGGAAATTCTTCGGCAATCTGCTGGATGCGGGCAAGGCCACGCTGTGCGGTGAAGAAAGCTATGGCACTGGCTCCGACCATGTGCGGGAAAAAGACGGCGTGTGGGCCGTGCTGTTCTGGCTGAACATCCTGGCCGCCACCGGCAAGAGCGTTAACGAAATCGTTGAGGCGCACTGGGCCAAATACGGCCGCCATTTTTATTCGCGCCACGACTTTGAAGGCATCGATACCGACGCCGCCAACAAGCTGATGGACAGCCTGCGCGAGCGTTTGCCGCAACTGACCGGCACCCCGTTGCGCGGTCGCAAAGTGGCGCTGGCCGATGACTTTGCCTATCACGATCCGGTGGATGGTTCGCTGTCGCAAAAGCAGGGCCTGCGTCTGGTGTTTGATGACGGCAGCCGCATCGTTTATCGCCTGTCGGGCACCGGCACCGAAGGCGCCACGCTGCGGGTCTACATTGAACGTTATGAAGCCAACCCCAGCCGCCATGGCCTGGAAACGCAAACCGCACTGTCTGACCTGATCGAGCTTTCGCGCGATCTGGCACGGATATCGGAGTTAACCGGGCGGACAGAACCCACCGTCGTGACGTAAAACCAGTAGCAGGACGCTAACTATGGGCGCACACCCGCAACACGTGGAGAACACCATGCAGTACCCCATCATGGACAAAATCACCCTGGCCCGGCAGTTGCCGAATAAATCGGTGGCACTGGTGCTCGCGGGTGGACGCGGCTCGCGCCTGAAAGCCCTGACCGACCACCGCGCCAAGCCAGCGGTGCATTTCGGCGGCAAGTTCCGCATTATCGACTTTGCGCTTTCCAACTGCCTGAACTCGGGCATCCGTCGCATCGGCGTGATTACGCAATACAAGTCGCACAGCCTGTTGCGCCATCTGCAACGCGGTTGGTCGTTCTTGCGCAACGAGATGAACGAGTTCATCGACTTGCTGCCCGCGCAGCAACGTATAGACGAAGAACACTGGTATCGCGGCACTGCCGATGCGGTGTATCAGAACCTGGACATCATCCGCAGCTACCGCCCGGAATATGTCGTGATTCTGGCCGGTGATCACATCTACAAGATGGATTACTCGCGCATGCTGCTCGACCACGTTGAGCAAGGCGCCAAGTGCACCGTGGCGTGTATTGAAGTACCGCGCGAAGAAGCCACTGCGTTTGGTGTGATCCATATCGACGAATATCGCAAGATCATCGACTTTGTGGAAAAACCGGCGGACCCACCGCCCATGCCCGGCAAGCCCGAAGTGGCGCTGGCGTCCATGGGGATCTATGTATTCGATGCCGATTACATGTATCAGCTGCTGGAAAAAGACATCGAAGACGACAAGTCAGCGCATGACTTCGGTAAAGATCTGATCCCGAAAGCGGTGCTGGAAGGCGCCGCCATTGCGCATCCATTTGATTTGTCCTGCGTGTCGAGCGACCCGTCGGGCCCGGCCTACTGGCGTGATGTCGGTACCGTCGATGCCTACTGGAAAGCCAACCTCGACCTGGCCTCGGTCACCCCGGAACTGGATGTGTACGACCAGGACTGGCCGATCTGGAGCTATCAGGAACAACTGCCGCCGGCCAAGTTTGTGCAGGATCGCAACGGCAGCCACGGCATGACGCTCAATTCGCTGGTGTCGGGCGGTTGTATCGTCAGCGGCTCGTTGGTGCTGAATTCGGTGCTGTTTAACAAGGTGCGCGTGCATTCGTTCTGCACGGTGGATTCGGCGGTGATTCTGCCGGACGTCACCATCGGCCGCTCGGCGCGTCTGCGCCGTTGCGTCATCGACCGCGGTTGCACCATCCCGGAAGGCATGGTGATTGGCGAGAATGTTGAAGAAGACAAGCGCCGTTTCCATCGCTCGGAAGGCGGCATTGTGCTGGTCACCAAAGACATGCTCGCCGCGCTGTAAAGTCTTTGCCACCCCGCCTGCGTATGCTGGGCGGGGTGGTGCGCTGTGCTACGCCTGTATCCGGGTCTGCTGCCGTTGTGCGGCGCAGACTCCGATATGGGCGTCATTCTGTAGATCTCCCGCTCTTCGCGACCAAGGAAACCGACCATGCTGGTTCTGCACGTCTGCTCCGAACTCTTTCCCCTATTAAAAACTGGCGGCCTGGCTGATGTAACCGGCGCATTGCCGCTGGCCTTGCAAGAACTGGGCGCCGATGTGCGCGTGCTGTTGCCGGGCTTTCCGGCCATTCGTAATGGCCTGGTCGAAGAAGGCGTGGTCGCTGAATTCGATACCTTTGCCGGCCCGGTGCGCTTGCTGTATGGCCACCTGCCCGACACGCATCTGGGCGTGTACGTGATAGACGCGCCGTCGTTGTACAACCGCAGCGGCAATCCGTATATGGACCCGCGCCAGGAACCGTATTCGGATAACCATCTGCGCTTTGCATTGCTGGGTTATGTGGGCGCGGAGCTGGCCAGCGGTCGCGATCCGTACTGGCGCCCCGAAGTTGTGCACGGCCATGACTGGCACGCTGGCTTGCTGCCCGCGTATCTGGCTGCGCGCGGCCGTCCGGCCAAATCGGTGTTCACCATTCACAACCTGGCTTATCAGGGCGTGTTTGCGCCGCATCACTTTGGCGAACTGCAATTGCCCGGCGACTTCTTCTCGGTGGAAGGGGTTGAGTTCCATGGCCAGATTTCTTTTTTGAAGGCTGGCTTGTACTACGCCGACCACATCACCACGGTCAGCCCCACCTATGCCGCCGAAATCACCACGCCCGAGCAAGGCTGCGGCCTGGATGGCTTGTTGCGCGATCGCAGCGGGCATCTGACCGGCATCCTGAATGGCGTTGATCCCAAGGTGTGGAACCCGGATTCCGACCCGCTGATCGGCGCCAATTACAGCGTGGCCAAGCCGCAGAACAAAACGCGTTGCAAAGTGGCGCTGCAAGAACACACCAGCCTGCAATCGGATGTGGATGCGCCGCTGTTTGCCGTGGTCAGCCGCCTGACCGAACAGAAAGGCCTGCATCTGGTCCTGGAATTGCTTCCGGAACTGGTAGCCGCAGGCGGCCAGTTTGTGTTGCTGGGCACCGGCGACCCCGAGCTGGAACGCGCCTTCAGCGCCGCCGGGATGCGTGATCCAGGACAAGTGTCCGTGCAGATCGGCTATGACGAAGCGTGGTCGCACTCTATCATGGCCGCTGCTGACGTCGTTTTAGTGCCCAGCCGCTTTGAACCGTGCGGACTGACCCAGCTTTACGGATTGAAGTACGGCGCGCTGCCACTGGTGCGCCACGTGGGCGGCCTGGCCGATACCGTTGTCGACAGCACACTCGAAGATATCGCCGACAATACGGCGACCGGTTTTGTGTTCAATGACTTTGATGTGAATGATCTTCGCCGCGCCATGCGCCGTGCATTTGCGCTATGGTCAAAGCAAAAGGAATGGAAAGCGGTACGCAAGAACGCCATGCAACAAGACTTTGGCTGGGAAGCCTCGGCGCGCTCGTACTACCACCTCTACGAAAGACTGTTGGCTCACTGACAAAAACTTCTGGAGTTCGAACATGACTGTGTCGTTCGTCCATGACTCACCGGGCACCGATGTTGCCGCGCTCAAGCGCTCGATTGCCAACAAGCTGGTGTTTGCCATTGGCAAAGATCCGATTTCGGCACAACAACGCGACTGGCTTAATGCCACCTTCCTGGCGGTGCGCGACCGCCTGATCGAACGCTGGATGCGCACGACGCGCGCCCAGTATTCGCAAGACGTCAAACGCGTGTATTACCTCTCGATGGAATTCCTGATCGGCCGCGCGCTGACCAATGCCTTGCTGGCCTTGGGTCTGTACGACGAAGTGCGTGGCGCACTGGATGAACTGGGCATGGATTACAACGAGCTGGTCGAGCTGGAACCCGATGCCGCACTCGGCAACGGTGGCCTTGGCCGTCTTGCGGCATGCTTTCTGGATTCGATGGCCACGCTGGCGCTGCCGGGCTATGGCTACGGCATCCGTTACGACTATGGCATGTTCAAGCAGCGCATCATCGACGGTAACCAGGTCGAGACGCCCGATTACTGGCTGGCCTACGGCTATCCGTGGGAATTCGCCCGCCCTGAAGTGCAATATCTGGTGCGCTTTGGCGGGCGTCTGCAAGAAGAAAACCATCGCACGCGCTGGATTGAAACGCATGACGTATTCGCCCAGGCGCACGACCAGATCATCCCCGGTTACGACACCACCGCCACCAACACGCTGCGGCTGTGGTCGGCGCGCGCTTCCAATGAAATCAACCTGACCAAGTTTAACCAGGGCGATTATTTTGCCGCGGTCGAAGACAAGAATTTGTCCGAAAACGTGTCGCGCGTGCTCTACCCCGATGACTCCACCTATGGCGGCAAAGAACTGCGTCTGCGCCAGGAGTACTTCTTTACCTCAGCCAGCCTGCAAGACATCATCCGGCGCTTCCGCCAGACCGATGATGACTTCAGCAAATTCCCCGACAAGGTATCGATCCACCTGAACGATACCCACCCGGTGCTGGCCATCCCTGAGCTGATGCGTATTCTGGTGGACGAATACGAAGTCAGTTGGGACGACGCGTGGGACATCACGCAAAAGACCTTCAGCTATACCAACCACACGCTGATGCAGGAAGCGCTGGAAACGTGGGCGGTGGATCTGGTCGGCCGCGTGCTGCCGCGCCATATGAAGCTGATCTTCGAAATCAACGAACGCTTTCTGGACGACACGCGCGCGCATCACAAGGGCGATACCGAGCTGATCCGGCGCATCTCGCTGATCGACGAGTCGGGCGAACGCCGCGTGCGCATGGCCTGGTTGGCCGTGGTGGCCAGCCACAAGATCAATGGCGTGTCGGCGCTGCACTCCGAACTGATGGTGCAGTCCATCTTTAAAGACTTTGCCGAGCTGTTCCCCGGCCGCTTTAACAACAAAACCAACGGCATTACGCCGCGGCGCTGGCTGGCGCAAGCCAACCCTGCCCTGTCGGGCGTGATCGATCGCTATATCGGCAAAACCTGGCGCGGCAATCTGGATGAGCTGGCCGAACTGCGCGAACACGTTGATTTTCCGGCCTTCACCAAAGCCATCGCCGACGCCAAGTTCGAAAACAAACGCCGTCTGGCTTTGCATATCGCGCGCAAGCTGGGCGGGGTGGTCGATCCACATTCCTTGTTTGATGTGCAGGTGAAGCGCATCCACGAATACAAGCGCCAGTTGCTGAATGTGCTGCACGTGATTACGCGCTACAACCGCATCCTGAAGCATCCCGAGAAAGACGTAGTGCCGCGCGTGGTGATCTTTGCCGGCAAAGCGGCTTCGGCCTACAAGATGGCCAAAACCATCATCAAGCTGATCAACGACGTGGGCCGCAAGATCAACAACGACCCCAACGTGGGCGACAAGCTGAAAGTGGTGTTCATCCCCAACTATGGCGTGAGCCTGGCGGAGTTGATCATCCCGGCGGCGGATTTGTCGGAGCAGATTTCGTTGGCGGGCACCGAAGCCTCCGGCACCGGCAATATGAAATTTGCCCTCAACGGCGCGCTGACCATCGGCACGCTGGATGGTGCCAACGTCGAAATCAAAGAAGCGGTGGGCGACGACAATATCTTTATCTTCGGCAACACCACGCCCCAGGTCGAAGCGCTGCGCGCCCAAGGCTACAACCCGCGCAAGTACTACGACGAAGACGAAGAGCTGCGTGAGGTGCTGAATATGCTGGCGTCTGGCGTATTCAGCCCGGATGATCCCGAACGCTATCGCACCATCTTTGATGTGCTGGTTAACTGGGGCGACCACTACCAACTGCTGGCCGACTACCGTTCTTATGTCGACACGCAAGACAAGGTGGACGCGCTGTATCGCAAGCAGGATGCATGGACCCGCGCGGCGGCAATCAATATCGCCAGCATGGGGCCGTTCTCGTCTGACCGCACCATCCGCGAATACGCCGAAGACATCTGGAATGTAAAACCCGTCAAACTTTAACCAGGGCGGGGCAATACTCTGAAACACGGCGGCCTGGTGCCGCCGTGTGTTTATCTATACGGAAGAAAACAAGAATGGCTAACGATGATCATCTGATCGAACATTTTGTGGCAACCGAGCGCGTGTTCGACGGCAAGCTGCTGCACATCAACCGCGACACCGTGCGCCTGCCCGACGGCAGCAGCGCCACGCGCGAATATATCGAACACCCAGGCGCAGTGATGGTGGTGCCGGTGCTTCCCGACGGCCGTTTGCTGATGGAACGGCAGTATCGCTATCCGCTAAAACAGGTATTTCTGGAATTTCCGGCCGGCAAGCTGGAAATTGGCGAAGACCCGCTCGAATGCGGCAAGCGCGAACTGCTGGAAGAAACCGGCTACACCGCGCAGCACTGGCAAAAGCTGGGCGTGCTGCACCCGATCATCAGCTACACCACCGAAATGATCCATATGTACCTGGCCCACGGCCTGACCGAGGGCGCGGCGCAGCCTGATGAAGGCGAGTTTGTGGAATGCCTGCCGGTTAGCCAGGCTGAATTGGTAGCGGGCATTCTGGAAGGCAAGGTGACGGACGCCAAGACGATTACCGGCGCGTTCTGGCTGCAGAATTTGCCCGCGGCGATGAGCGGCGTGGCGGAGGATTGAGCTTTTTCCTAAATCCTTGAAGCCACCCTAAGATTTATCCTGCAGGTCGCCTATCAACAAGAGCACCGGCACGCATCTTGCACGCCGGTTTTTGTTTCGACTTTCGGGGGATAGATGCATGGATCTGGAAACATTGATCAGGTTTTTGTTCCCTGACGGAACCTGCCCGGCCAGCAGACCGCCCGATGCGGTGGAGGCGCCCAGCTGGCATACCTGCCCCAACTGGCCGGTCGATGTTTTTGGTTTCGCCGCCTGCGTGCTGGATAAAACCGGCCTGTTGCAATACATCGGGCGAACCGCGAGTGAGACCGCAGCGCTGCAACCTGAACGTCTGCGCCAACAGGCGTCCGACTGGCAAGCTGGTTACGTGGCACCTGCACGCGTGGTCAAAGCCTGGGATTTTGTCTGGTCGCAACGGACCACGCTGATCGATGAGGTCAAGAACCAGCCCCGACTGCAGTACTTTCTGCACTATTTGTTTCGCTGCGCAGAACCAGATTGCGGACTCGATGGCCGGCCAGAGCGGTACGACTGAGATGCAGGATGTGCCACAACGGGCACAGGCCAATCGTTATCAAAGTAGCTCGGACCTCGCCGGGAATGTGGGGGCAGCCGCCTCGGGTGACGATACCCCGATCATCCGTACCGGATCAGATCAACCGGTGGCGCGCATCTTCAGCGACGACGGCCGACCTGGATTCCGTTATGCCAACGGTGTAGAAATTTACGCCCTGCCTGACCCGAGCGAAGGCATCACCGGGCATGAGCTTCCGGTCTGGCAGGCAACAGGTGGTACCGCTACACCGGAAAGCACCTGGCAGGCGTTCCAGCGCGGGTTCAGTCGTGGTGATCTGGGGGTGATGGAGACTTCGTCAGCGGCCACAGCCGGGGCTTATGTTGGCGAGTTCTGGAATGGCACCAAACAGCTGGGCTATGAGATGTCGGGAGCGGCCAGCATGGATCAGGCTCGGGCCAACTTCAACGCCGGCAATTACGGCTATGCGTATGCCTATACGGCCAAAGCGTTTGCTGACCCGCTGGTGACCCTCATGTCGGGCAGTGGTCGGGCGACGGCTGGGGTGACTGGGGCGTTCGTGAGAGAGGCGAGCTTTGGGTCTGGGACTATTACAAGTACAGTAGCCGGCTCGGCCTACCAAGATATTGTTGGTCGTGTTCCAGGGCAAATCCTTTCTCAGGCCGATGCACTTACCCCCGGCATTTTGGGCAACGATCTAGCGGGACTCCCCGGAACCTTCTCTGGCGGTCGTTATGCAACAATGCAACTGGAGCAGCCCATGACAGTCTATCGGGCTTGGGCGCCTGGCCAGTCCAGAGAATTTGGCGCATTTTGGTCGTTAGAAGAACCGACTGGTTCTCTTCAGGCTCGTATTGATTCGGCCCTTTTACCTGAGTGGGGGAATGTTCGGGGCACCCCATTTAACGCACAAGCCACTCAATACACCACGGTTCAACTACCCGCAGGAACCACTATCCATATTGGAGAGGTAGGGTCCCAGGGAAGTGCGTGGATCGGGGGAAAGAGTCAGTTGTTAATTGACGGTGGGGCACAGCCCGCATGGAAGATTGGGGGAGGCGTACTAAGATGAGCGGCAATGCGACAGTGGAAGAATGTGATTGCGGAACACTTCGGGAGGCTGGCCCATTTACAGGGTGGAACGACTTTGATGCATTTGACGCGGTATTGAAGGCTGAAACGAGCCTCGTACAAGTACCGGTTAAAGCACCATATTCTAATGTGGGCCTACTAGAGCGTTGGTATCAGTGCAGTAAATGCCAGTGTATTTGGCGTTTGGTAGAACCAGACCCACCGTTTGCGGGCTTGTGGGAACAGGTATCGTAAACGCCTCTTTGAGTTAAGTGACTGACGCCCGCCTTGAGCGGGCGTTTTTACGTTCTGCCTGCTGCGCCAGAATCGCCTACTTTTTATCTACTATTCGCCTACTTTGTGCCTACCAGCGGGTGTCCTGCTCGTAAAACGCCTACTTTTTGCCTACTTTTAATCTACCAATCATCTACTTTTTACCAACTTGCCCATTGCTGCCTGACTGGTTCGTCGGCATTGCCGCAGGCTGCCGCCAGCGGGGTGGGTGAGGACGCTTTGCATTGCGGATTCCGGGGGCGGCCGTGGATCATTTGCGGTGTTTGCTGGCCCGTTCCCTTAATGCATAACAGCACATACACCATACGCAGGCCTGCCCGCACCCCTAACTGTTTGATCCGTATTGGTTAATCGGTCAACTTCCGGCATGCTCGTTGCCACCGGGCTTTAGGCAAACCCTCACCAACACCTTGATCTGCAAGCGCAAACCCCGCCACCACGCTGCCACCGCAGCTGTGGGTGATTGGCGAGTGTTCCGGGAAGCCGTCCTCGGCGGTGCGGCAGGCGTAAAACGGGGTGGTTTGCGGCCTGGTGGCGGAGTTACACCGAAGTTACACTTATGTCGTTCTGAAACAGGGCCTTGCCATAAAGCGTAGCTGAATGTTTGCACCTGGATTTGCCAATTCAACATGCAAATCAATGGCTTGTCCTCGCAGGTGCCCTGCGTATGGTGTAGATGGTTTTATGCGTTAAGGGAAAGGATCTCCCTCACCCTCAAATCCCCCATCTGCCAGCAAAACAGCCATCAAGCGGCGTCCACCTCACACGATCAGGCGGTGCCTGATCGCAAACCCGGTCATGCACAGACCGGTTTGCTCACTTCTTGCTCACTATTTGCTTATTTCAAGTGGTCTGGCTGGGGAATTTGCTTACTTTTTGCTCACTAAATGCTCACTATTTGCTCACTGCGGGGGCTTGCCGGGTGCTGTCACCTTTGGCCGGGATTCAGCCCTGGGCTTGCAGCACGGCGATGTAGTCTGCCAGCTGTGGCTGCTGGTGTGGCCTGAAGTGCCCGCGCAGGATGGCGGCCAGTTCGGCCTCCGGCAGATCGATCCGGGTGGCGATAGTGGCCAGCGGGCGGTCGCCGATCAGGTCCTGCAGTTGCATGACCAGGGCCGAGGTGGCACGCATGCCTTCGGGGTCTGCATAGCCCAGGTCGGCATAGACGTTGCCGCTGGATGGGGTGAACGTGGTCATGGATGGGTCCTGCCGGTGTGTTTGTAGGTTGATCTGTATATAGCTGCTAAAAAAGCCCCTGACCCCGGCCTGTGGCGTGGGGTTGACGGTGGGCTTCCGGTTTAGCTGCTGAGCCCTTTGACCATCTGCTTGGTCTGGTACTTCAGGATCATGCCTTCCAGCAGCGCCTTGACGATTTGGCGTTCTTCCTCGGGCATGTGAGAACGTGGTCCGTCTGACGACCTGCGCCTGCAGCATCCAGGCCATGCTCGGCCATGCAAGACTGGAAACCACACAGATCTACACCCAGGTCAGCATCCGCGCCCTCAAGGCCATCCACACTGCCACGCACCCCGGACGGATCATCCGGCCGCGTGGTGATGCGCTGGACCAAGCGCTGGCGGAATACGATGCCCCGCCCGCAACACCGGCGCCGGTCGAACTGGCCGACCTGCTGGCGGCGCTGGACGCCGAGGCGGATGAAGAGCTGGACGGTGAGGCCTGACGCAAGCGGACCCTCGGCCGTACGTCTTCCATCTATTGCACTGAGTGGTATAATTCGTGCTATACATCTGGTCTGACCATGCACATCTACACAACCCGCGCGTTTGACAAATGGGCCGAAAAAGAAGGCCTGAGCCATGCCGCACTGATCACCGCCGTCGCCGAAATTGAACACGGCCTGGTCGATGCCGACTTGGGCGGGCATGTTGTGAAAAAGCGGGTCGCGCTGCCTGGGCGCGGCAAAAGCGGCGGTGCGCGCACGCTGCTGGCCTGGACCCTGGGTGATCGTGCCTTCTTCCTGTACGGCTTTGCCAAGAACGAGCGCGACAACATTGATGACAAAGAGCTGAAAGCCCTGAAGCAGCTGGCCGCATTCCAGCTGGGGCTCAGTCCGGCGCAACTGGCGCATGCGCTGGCCGAAGGCAAACTGATTGAGGTAAAGAACGATGACGAGCCGACTCCTGAAAACCCTGCATGAAACTGCCCTGGACTTCGCCGAAATCGGTTTGATGGACCAGCAGACCCTGCGTGAATTTGACGTCACCTGCCTGCCGCCGGTGAAAGCCTATACGGCGGACGAGATCCGGAGCCTGCGCCTGCGCAGCCGGGCCAGCCAGGCTGTGTTTGCGGCCTACCTGAACACCAGCCCCTCGACGGTGCAGAAATGGGAACGGGGTGACAAGCACCCCAACGGTCCGTCACTGAAGCTGCTCAACCTGGTTGAACGCAAAGGGCTGGAAGCCCTGGCCTGACGCCAGCTTCTTCCTGCTGTAAAGAGCCCACGGCCACCCGGTAACCCCGCGTGGCTGTTGTTGTATCTGGCCTTGAGCCAGCGCAAACCCGGGGGCATGGCCCCAGCTAGCCGCAGTTCCGCCACCACAGCGCAAAAACTGAGCGCGGTTCATATATCCCGATCAACAAAGCCGGCAATGCCGGCTTTGTTGATTAGTCAGGCCTGACCGAATCAGGCCTTTTTCTTGTGCCGCGGTACGGCAGATTTTTTGGCTTTGCTGGTGTGGGCCGGTTTGGCGGCTTTGCGGCTGGGCGCGGGTTGTCTGGCCTTGCCTGTGCTGGGGTGTGCGGCTTTTGGCGTAGTGGCCAGCGCGGTGACGTGCGCTTTACCGGCTTTGGTCGACGCTTTCTTGCCCGCTTTGCTGTGCGTTTTACCGTGGCTGCGTTTGCTGGCGTGGGCCGGGGCCGCGGTGGCTTTGCTGTTGTGGGCCGGGGTCATTACTTTGTGCACTTGCGCGGGCGGCGGCATGGACGAGGGATCATCGAAAGGCAGCGGCGCGTCATCGGCGTAGACAGTGGCGGCGGATAACAGCAGTGCGCCTACCACCAGTTTGAGAATTCGTTGCATCGGGTAATCCTGGACTTGGTCTATCGAGAGCCCCAGTGCGAAGACTGGAAAAGCCTGATTCGGTTTAACGCTTAAGGCGCGCAAAGGTTGCAGTATACCTGCGCGGTCTTGTAATTCCGGGCGCGGTATTTTTTACGATATTCGGGAAGTCAGCGGGTCAGCATGTATTCGGCATAAAACAATGCAAACAGTATTGGCTGATGCAGCAGATACACCAGCAGACTGTGCCGACCTAGCCAAAGCAAGGGTTTGGGCAGATACGGTTGCAGCGCGCTGACCCAGGCTGGCAAGGCAAACTGGTGGCGCTTCCACCAGAAACCGAGGGCCATGCCGATAAACACCACGCCCATCCATGGCAGCAGCGGCACGTAATCTTCAGTCACTGGTTTTTCGCTGACCAGGCCGATCCAGTTAAGCCATTTGGGATTCATCTGCGGCATTTGCACCAACAGCCCTACCGCCAGCGCCAGCCCACCAAACGCTGCATTCCACAGGCCCAGGGTCAGCAGTCCACGGCCGATCAAAGCTGCAATGGCATTGAAATGCAGAATGCCAAAATAAATAAACGAGTCTGGAAACAGGTAATAGCTGGCGACCGACACACAGGCCGCGCCGCCGACGATTTGCCACCAACGCTTGATAAAGCCCCGCGCGGATTGGCGTTCGGCCAGCACCAGGCTCAAGCCAACCAGCAACAAGAAGCTGGTGACTATGCCGTCGCGCCAGGCCATCCAGCGCCAGTCGGTCAGAAACTGAAAATGGGTCAGGCGGAAAAACGTGGTGTCGTAACAGGTGTGGTACGCAATCATCATGCACACCGCAAAGCCGCGTAGCGCATCAATGATGGGCAGGCGTGGCACGGCCTCGTTGCTGGGCGTGACGTCAAGAATACGCGCAGGTTTGCGCCGCCGAGCCCGCATGCTTTACGGCGCCTGCAAACGCTGGGCGATCGCGCTGAGCGCGGCGGGCCGATTGGCGTAAGCGGTCATGCGGCCCGCTGCGCCCGGCGCCAGATCGAGGTCATAGGGCAGACGCCCCGCCACCAGCCACAGCCGTTGCCGCGGTAGCAACGCAATCAGCCGTTGCTGCGCCGGGTTGAGCACCGCGTTGTAGCTCACGCAGACCACTTGCGCGGCTGTCTCGGCCAGGCGTTGTACCCGTTCCAGATCAACAATTTCGGGCGACGCGGGCAAACGGACTTCTTCCACCGTATAGCCCAGCGCGCGCAAGGGCGCCGCCAGCGTGTCATCGCGACGCGCTACTTCATCAATTTCGGAACGCGTGCGGACTTCCAGCGTAATCAGGAACACCGACAAGGCGGGCTGCAGCGGCGCGCATGGCCCTTCCAGCGTAACGGCTTGGGCGTGGACCTGTTCGGACAGGGCAAGCGCGGCCGGTTGCCGCAATTGCAACGGTAGCATCTCGCCGTTCAGTTGCTGCCACTGCGCCATGGCGCGACGGCTTTTGAGCGCCAGCACGCGGGCGACGGATTGATCGATGCGGGCTTCGCTGATTTCGCCCGAGAGAACGGCGCGTTCGAGCAGGGCCAGCGCCCCTTGCTGCAAAGCCTGTGTGTGCGACACCAACACGATATCGGCGCCCGCCTTGAAAGCCGCCACCGCGCCAGCCACGGTGCCGACGCCTTTGGCGATGGCATCCATTTCCATGCAATCGGTAAACACCACGCCGTCAAAGCCCAATTGCTGGCGCAGCAAGCCGGTCAGGACCGCGTGCGACATGGTGGCAGGCGTATCGGCATCGGCTTCGAACGCCGGGAACACCACATGCGACGACATAAATGTGTCGACGCCAGCCGCAATCGCCGCGCGGAACGGCGCCAGTTCTATCGCGTCCAGCCGGGCGCGGTCATGCGGCACGCGCGGCAAGCCGAGGTGCGAATCGACGTCGGTATCGCCGTGACCAGGAAAATGCTTGGCTGTTGCCGCCATGCCGGCCGCTTGTATGCCGCGCAGTGCGGCCATGCCGTATTCGATGACATCGCCGGGGTTGTCGCCAAACGCGCGCACGCCAATGACCGGATTGCGCAGATTGTTATTGACGTCGAGGTCGGGGGCGAAATTGATATTGAAGCCGAGCGCATGGAGTTCGGCATTGGCATAGCGCGTCAGCGTTTCGCAGGCGTCCACCGAGCCCGCAGCCCGAAACGCCATCGCGGAAGGCAACGGCGTCACGCCCTCTTCCACCCGCGCCACCATGCCGCCTTCCTGATCGACGCCAATCAGCAGCGGAATATTGCTGTGCTCGGCGTTGATCTGCTGAAGCTCGCGGTTAAGCGCGGCCACTTGTACCGGCGTATCCACATTGCGGCGAAACAGGATGACGCCGCCGACGTGATGTTCACGCAGCAGCGTTTCGATATGCGCATTAGCGCGCAAGCCATCAAAGCCCACCATCAGCAACTGGCCGATTTTCTGCTTGAGGCTGAGGTGGGCGATGGCGGTCATGGATGTGCTCAGGCGGCCAGACGTTTCAGGACTTCATCACGGCCCAGCAGCGCCAGCACGGCATCCACCGACGGGGTCGAGGTGGTACCGAGTACCTTGGCGCGCAGTGGCATGCCTACCAGCGGCATCTTCACGCCCTGGGCTTTGACGAAGTCCTTGATGTATTGGCTCAGCGTGGGCTGATCCCATACGGCCAGGGTGGCGGCGCCTTCGGCAAACAGGCCCAGGCGTGCTTCGTCTTCTGGTCCCAGATGCTTTTCGACGATTTCGGTGGTTGGCACCAGGGCGCGGTAAAAGTATTCCGCCTGGTCGGCCATTTCCACCAGCGTTTGCGAGCGGTCTTTCAGCAGCGTGCACACGGCAGCCAGATCGGGGCCGGCGCTGGTATCCACGCCCTTGTCGGCCAGGAATTGCTGCACGCGCTCGGCCAGACGTGCTGGCTCGGCCGCCTTGATATGTTGGGCATTCAGCCACAGCAGTTTTTCGCGATCAAAGCGACTGGGGCTGGGGCTGACGTCTTTCAGGTCAAACCATTCGACAAACTGCGCCAGCGTAAAGAATTCATCGTCGCCGTGGCCCCAACCCAGACGCGCCAGATAGTTGAGCAGCGCTTCGGGCAGAAAGCCGGCCTTGTCGTAATCCACCACGCTGACGGCATCGCGCCGTTTGGACAGCTTCTGGCCCTGGTCGTTATGGATCATCGGCAAATGGGCAAACAACGGCAACGTGGCGCCCAGCGCCTTGAAGATATTGATCTGACGTGGGGTGTTATTGACGTGGTCATCGCCGCGGATCACGTGGGTGATCTGCATATCCCAGTCATCCACCACCACGCAGAAGTTGTACGTGGGCGTGCCATCGGGGCGCGCGATGATCAGATCATCGAGTTCGGTATTGCTGATTTCGATGCGACCCTTCACCTGGTCGTCCCAGGCCACCACGCCGTCGACGGGGTTACGGAAACGCACCACCGGTTTGATGTCCGCAGGCGGTGTTGGCAGCGCTTTGCCGTCTTCGGGACGCCAGCGGCGGTCGTAACGCGGTTTTTCGCCACGCGCTTCCTGTTCGGCGCGCATGGTTTCGAGTTCTTCTTTGCTGCAATAGCAGTAATACGCTGCGCCCGATTGCAGCATCTGGCTGATCACCGCTTTGTAGCGATCCATGCGCTGCATTTGATAGAACGGGCCTTCGTCGTAATCGAGACCAACCCAGTGCATGCCGTCCAGAATGGCCTGGACCGATTCGGGCGTGGAACGCTCCAGATCGGTGTCTTCGATGCGCAGCACAAACACGCCGTCGTGTTTGCGGGCATGCGCCCACGAGAACAGCGCGGTGCGCACGCCACCGATATGAAGCAGGCCGGTGGGGCTGGGGGCAAAACGGGTACGAACAGTCACGATAAGACTCTCTGCAAGCATCAAGCCGGCTATTGTACCGGCTGCGCGGCACAGCGCAAAAAAGCCCGCGGCAATACCCCGGGCCGACGGTTGCAGCAGACAAAACAAAGCCCGCAAATGCGGGCTTTGTGGTGCTGCACAGGGGCCAGCGCTCAATGCGCCATGGCCACCTGTTGCAGTCTGGCACCTGCACTGGCTACGCGGGCCAGCGGCGCCTTGTCGGCCTTATCCGCCTTGGCGGGTTGCAACTGGTTGTTGATACCCAGCCGCAGGTTCTTCGGATTGCGCACTTCGATATCACTGGACAACGCCGGGCTCGTGTCGGCCGCCAAGGCCGTCGACGGCTCAAAGCGCGCCAGGATGTCGTAATACGTACGCAGCGATTCAACAAAAATCACCGGCTCACCGCCACGCGCATAGCCATAGCGGGTCTGGCTGAAGTACTTCGGATTGCGCAGCAACGGCAAGGTGGTTTTGACGTCAGCCCAGCTATCCGGGTTTTTCTTCAGTTTGCGCGCCAGTTCACGCGCGTCTTCCAGATGGCCCAGGCCCACGTTGTACGCGGCCAGCGCCAGCCAGGTGCGATCCGGCTCGGCAATCGTCGCTGCAATGCTGTCACGCATGGTGGAGATATAACGCGCGCCACCCATGATGCTTTGCTTGGGGTCCAGCCGGTCCACGCCCATCCGCAATGCGGTTTGCGTGGTCAGCATCATCAGACCGCGTACGCCATACGGCGACACCGCGGTCGGATCCCAATGCGATTCTTGATAAGCCAGCGCCGCCACCAGCCGCCAGTCGATGCCGGTTTTGTCTTGCGCCTGCTGAAACCAGCGCTTGAACTCAGGCAACACACTGGAACGCCGGCTCAGAAACGCTTGCGCGTCGAGCTGATCCAGCCGGTTTACGTGACCGTAATAACGGTCCATATACCGGTTGAGCGTGCCGTCCGCCGTGATGGTGCCAAAGAACTGTTTAACCAGCCCTTGCAGCTGCGTATCGCCACTGGTCATGGCCCACGCCAGCGCCTGCGGATCGCTGATGCCATCCGTGGCCGCTACCTGCGGAAAATAATTTTGCGCGACATCGGCCGCATGCGAATCAACCAGTGCGTAATCCAGTTGACCGCTGGCTACGGCTTGCATCAAGCCTTCGCTGTCGGTGTCTTCGTCCACTTGCCACTTCAGTGCGGGATGGCTCTTCTGTTGCTGATTCAGAGCCGCCACATATTGCGGCAGGGTACGCAGACTGGCTTCACCACTGTAGAGCTTTGCCAGGGCAGCGCTCTCAGTCAGGCTCGATCGATAAACGAGCACCGGTGAAACCGATTGATAGGACGGTCCGAACGACACAGCGGCCACGTGTTCATCGGCGTGTACACCGACAGCCAGGTGGGCTTCATGACGTTGCAGGCGACGCATCAGGTTGGAATAACTGCTTTCCACCACAAAGCGCACCTTCAGACCATTGGATTGGGCAAATCTTGTTACCAGGTCGTATTCCAAACCGGCATAGTTACCCTCGGCATCGATATAGAGCGAGGTCGGGCCGTTTTGTACCAGCACTACCAGCTCTTTCGATTCGCTCCATGACGCAAGCTGTGGGGCGACGGTGGGCTGTTGTTCGTTCATGCCCCCACACCCGACTAGCGCCACTGCGGCCAATGAGATCAACCAGCGTTTCATGCGACTCCAGATCGATGAGGAACCGGCATTTTGCCAACAATGTTGTCGAGAGACAAACGTTAGTACTTGGCAAAGTCCGGTGAACCCGATATGATCCGCTCTCCTTACGGAAAGGTGGCAGAGTGGTCGAATGCGCTGGACTCGAAATCCAGTATGGGGCTACGCTTCATCGAGGGTTCGAATCCCTCCCTTTCCGCCAGGAACCAAACGAGTCAGGCCGCGCAAGCGGCCTTTTTCGTTTGTGCGCGCGGTATTGCTGCGCGCTCATCTCGGTGCTTGTCCGTCTTGGTGTTGCCAGAGAACGGGTGCCGATCATGCCCCGTAACTCTTTCAAAGTAAGTCGGTATGCTGCCGCCACGCTTGCAGGATATGTCTGACAAAAATCGCGTCTACATGCCCCGTGACCCGCAATCACAGTTATTGATCTTAACTGGATTCCAGCTTGCTGCAAGTTGAATGACAGCCTACAAAAACCTCGAAACCCCGCGATTCAAGCTATAGCTAGCGTTGCCGGGTTTCCCGCCGTTCGTCGCCTCATCCCTTACTTTAAGTCGCGTAAGCGCCGATTAGCCCCTCTTTTGCGCCGTTTATCCGCATGAAAATCCATGTGGCTTGCGCCCGGCCTAACTCAATAATTGCAGGGATTCCTTACGTAGCAAGGCCTGCAGCGCGTGCTGCAATGCGGCGTTTTGCGGCGTCGCAGTCCATAATTGCCGTCCGACTCCGCTGACATGCTGGACACCCAGCAAACTGTTGCTCAGCCAGACCTGGTCCGCCGCCTGCACACGTTCCAGGCTGATTTCCTGCAGGCGTATGTCCCAACCGAGTTGGGCGCCAACGTCCAGCGCAACGCTACGCATAACGCCCGCTACGCCACTGGCTGCGAGGGGCGGTGTGATCAGCGCCTTGCCTTCCAGCAGCAACAGATTGCTCATACAGCCTTCAACCACGTTGCCATCGCGATCCAGCAATAAACCTTCATCGCAGCCCGCCGCAGCAACCTCCGCGCGGGCAAGCACATTCTCGAGCCGATTAAGATGTTTGATGCCCGCCAGCCGAGGTTGCCAGCTGGCAGGGGTTTTACAGATGCAGACCTTCAGGCCGTCCAGATGCGGCGGATGGGCCGGACCTGGATGCGCCTGGATGATGCAGTTAGCGGCCAGGCCGGCGGGCCAGGCATAGCCGCGCGGCGTGGCGCCCCGGGTGATGATCAGTTTAAGAGTGGCATCGCGCAGGGCCAGCGCGCGGATTTCATCCAGCCAGAACTGCGCGGGCGGTGCGGCAATGTCCAAAGCCTGCGCATCGCCTGCCAGCTTGTCGGCATGCCGTTGCCACAAAGCAATGGCGCCATGATCGATACGCAGCGTCCGGAACACCCCATCGCCAAACTGCAATCCGCGATCCTGCAAGCTGATCTGGTCGCTCGCGACGCCATTCACCCGTGCCAGCATGCTCATCCTGCCAACCCCAAAGCCCGCAGCAAGCCGCGCGCTTTATGCCGCGTTTCTTGTAATTCGCGCGCCGGATCGGAATCGGCAACGATGCCGGCGCCCGCGCGTACATATAAATGCTGGTCGTGCTGCAAAAAGGTACGGATCAGGATGTTCAGATCCATGCTGCCATCGCGGCTGATATAACCCAGGCTGCCGGTATACGCGTGCCGCGGGCGTTGTTCCAGTTCGCGGATAATCTGCATGCAACGGACCTTGGGGCAACCGGTGATGGTGCCGCCCGGAAACAAGGCGCGCAGCACATTGGCCGGATTGGTGCGGGCCTGCAGCCGGGCGCGGATATTTGATTCGATATGGTGGACGTAGGCATAGCTGGCCACCGCCATCAATTCATCGACTTCCACCGATCCCGGCACGGCCACCCGGCCCAGATCATTGCGTTCCAGATCGACCAACATGATGTGCTCGGCGCGCTCTTTGAGCGTGGCCAGCAGCATGGCCTTCAGCTCGGCGTCTTCGGCGGGATCACTGGAGCGCGGATGGGTACCGGCAATCGGGCGGGTCTGGATAATGCCGTCACGCACTTGCACCAGGCGTTCGGGCGATGAGCTAACCACGTCGTAATCCCCCAGACGGCACAGGGCAGAAAACGGCGCCGGATTGGCCTGACGCAGTTGCGCATAAACATCGCTGGGACGGGCCCCTTGCAGCGTGATATCCCAGGCCCGTGACAGATTGACCTGGAATACATCGCCGTTTTCGATATAGCGCTTGCAGCGCGCGGCACCATCGAGAAAAGCTTGGGGGGCGTCCTCTTGCACCGCAGTCACCTGCAGATCGGCGGCCACAAAGCCGGGGACGTCGGCCACGGCTTGCACCAGTTCTGCCAATTGTTCGGCGGTCTCGGCCAACAACAAGGCCTGACCGTGCGTGCGGTCATGCAGGATTGCGGCCGGGCAACGCCATAAGGCGGCCAGCGGCACCTCGTCCACGGCACGGGCGGGCACGGTCGGTTCAAAAGCATGCGCCAGTTCATACCCCGCATACACGCCCCAGCCCCCTATAAAAGGCAGCGGCGCCGACAATTCTTCGTGGCACGGCAATTGAGCGAGGTCGGCCAGAAACGCCGCAGCTTCGGACTGCGCGTAATAGCGCGTCTGCTGCGGCAAAGCCAGCAACACATCCCAGCCGCTGTCGCCGCTGGATTGCAGCAGCATTGGAAAACGGTCGGGATGGCTGGCGTGGATGGCGAGCAGATCGGGCGGCGCGCTAAGCGCCTGCGTGTGGAAGGTAGGGAGCGACATGGCGGCATTCTAGCTCAAGCGTTCGGCTAGCCAAGCGACTGGCACGCGCCAGAGCAAACGCGACCATCGGCGTAAACGGCATTTAATGACTTATATTGTCAGGCTACATTTGCTTTCCAGACAGCCATGATCCAGGTTATTGGTGGGCCATGACATTCAGAGCGGCCGTCGCGCCCGTGCATGAGCGCGCCAACAGCAAGTCACCCAACCGCCAGATCCACCCCGCCATGCCCGCCATTCCCTCAATACACGTTCGGAGAACTTTAGATGCGTTTGCCTTATCTTTGCCTGGCTGGGCTGCTGCTCTCGCCGTTTGCCATGGCCAGTACTTATGTAATCGATAATGCCGCCTACACGCTGACGATTAACGATGTCGCGTCGGTCTATTCGGATGATGAAAGCCATACTTTCGGCTCCGTCGGGGTGGCGACCGAAAGCTACGGCAGCACCATCAAGCTGCCGACCGTGGATTTGCCTGCTGGCTCCAACTACGTGGGTGACTACTCGTTCGACCTGGTGATCAAGTCAGGCTGGACGCTGGCGCAAGTGTCGCTGGATGCTGGCGCGAGTGGGGTACTGGGCAACGCCGTGCCGCCTGGCATTGCGGCCACGGGTGACTTCACCTTCAGCGGCAGTTACAACCCGGCGCTGGTCAATTTCGATTCGTTCTATTCGGGTTACCCGCAGCAACCGGGCAACACACGGATCTATGCGTGGGACTACTACTCGTTCGTCAACACGGTCTATACCCCGGCGACGCCTGGCGGTCCGTTGCGTGCGGTCGGCCTCACCGGGGTGGACTTCAGCGGCCATCTGGAATTGAACGAAGCCGCCGGCGTGGTGGCATTGGGCGATTCGTTCAATCCCCTGCTCTCCGTCAGCGTGGTCCGCGCCGTGCCCGAGCCGGAAACCTGGGCCATGCTGGGTATCGGCCTGACCGGGCTGGTTGCCGCCCGCCGGCGCCGCAAGGTCTGATCGTCGCCACAACGGCGCCGTATCACAAAACAAAACGCCCCGAGGCAGCAGCCGTCGGGGCGTTTTTTTATACAGCGACGATTACGCCAGGCGCTTGAACACCAGCGTACCGTTGGTACCGCCAAAGCCGAACGAGTTGGAGATCGCCACATCAATCTTCATTTCGCGCGCCGTGTTGGCCACGTAATCCAGATCGCAACCGCCTTCCACATCCTGCTCGAAGATGTTGATGGTCGGGGGCGAAACCTGATGATGCAGCGCCAGTACCGAATACACCGCCTCTACCCCGCCCGCGCCGCCCAGCAAGTGGCCAGTCATGGACTTGGTTGAGTTCACCACCAGCTTTTTGGCGTGATCGCCAAAGGCCAGTTTGAGCGCGAGCGTTTCGTTGGCGTCGCCCAGCGGCGTCGAGGTGCCGTGGGCGTTTACATAATCAACCTGGTCGGCGTTGAGGCCTGCATCGCGCAGCGCGTTGGTCACGCCACGCGCCGGGCCTTCGCTGCTCGGGGCGGTGATGTGATGTGCGTCCGAGCTCATGCCAAAGCCAACCAGCTCGGCATAGATCTTTGCACCGCGTTTGACGGCATGCTCATAGTCTTCCAGCACCAGCACGCCAGCACCTTCGCCCATCACAAAGCCATCGCGGCCCTTGTCCCACGGACGGGACGAGGTAGCCGGATCGTCATTGCGCGTCGACATGGCTTTCATCGAGGCAAAGCCGCCGATACCCAGGCCGGTAATCGCGCCTTCCGCACCGCCTGCGATCATCACGTCGGCATCGCCGTACTGAATCATGCGGGCTGCATCGCCGATGCAATGCGCGCCGGTGGTGCACGCCGAAACGATGCCATAGGTCGGACCCTGATAGCCCTTGTAGATCGACACATGGCCAGCAATCAGGTTGGTGAGCGAGCCCGGAATAAAGAACGGGCCGATCTTGCGCGGGCCGCCAGCCAGCAGGGTGGCGCCGGTTTCTTCAATCAGCGGCAAGCCGCCGATGCCGGAACCGATGTTGACGCCGACGCGCGTCTTGTCCAGATCAGCCACATCTTCGAGGCCTGCATCTGCGATCGCCTGGAAGGCAGCAGCAATCCCGTAATGGATGAAGACATCCATGCGGCGTGCGTCTTTGGCCGAAATATATTGGCCAATATCAAAACCTTTGACCTCACCGGCGATCTGGCAAGCGTAATCGCTCGGATCGAAGCGGGTGATGCGGGCAATGCCCGATTGGCCTGCAATCAGATTGGCCCAGCCAGTGGCCACGTCGTTACCGACGGGCGATACATGACCCAGGCCGGTCACGACTACTCTACGTTTAGACACGATGTTCTCCGAGAACGAACCGGATATAACAAGAGCGGTGGCAATGGCGCATTGCCTGCGGGCATTCCAGGTAAAGGCGCTGATCGACGGCGAACCGTCAGGCCAGCTCCGTACCAGGAAGGCGACGCAGGCGATGGGTCTTGCGCACCGCTCTGACTACTTTCATTGCTGAAAGCAGTGACGAATCGGAACGATTACTTGCTCAGGTGACCGCTGACGTAGTCGATCGCTTGCTGAACGGTGGTGATCTTTTCAGCTTCTTCGTCCGGGATTTCGCATTCGAATTCTTCTTCGAGTGCCATCACCAGCTCAACCGTGTCGAGAGAGTCGGCGCCGAGATCATTCACGAAGGAAGATTCGTTCTTGACGTCGGTTTCCGGAACGCCAAGTTGTTCGGCAACGATTTTCTTCACGCGCTGTTCGATGTTTTCCATGGTGTTTAGCCAAGCCTTTAAAAATTCGGAAAAAAGCGTCCGCATTCTACCAAAAAAACGCCGGTCGCCAAGTGCGCCGCATTTTCTTTATTGAGAGTGCTTCTGCAGGGTGGTTTGTTTCTACTACGTATTGCAAGCACCGCCACGGCAGACTGACCCGTGGCGTTGTCGATCAATTCATGTACATGCCGCCGTTCACATGCAGCGTGTTGCCGGTGATGTACCCGGCCTTGTCGCTGGACAAGAACGCCACGGCATCGGCGATGTCCTGAGCGGCACCCAAACGGCCCAGCGCAATGCTTTCGACCAGTTTGGCCTTCTGCTCGTCCGGCAGGCCGCGAGTCATGTCGGTGTCGATAAAGCCGGGTGCGACTGCATTCACCGTAATGCCACGGCTGCCGATTTCGCGGGCCAGCGACTTGGTAAAACCAAACAGCGCCGCCTTGGCTGCCGAGTAGTTGGTCTGCCCCGGATTACCGGTTGCACCAACAACAGAGGCAATATTCACAATCCGGCCCCAACGGGCCTTCATCATGCCACGAATCACCGCCTTTGAAAGCTGATACACCGGCTTGAGGTTGGTGGCCATGATGGCATCCCATTCGTCATCTTTCATGCGCATCAACAGATTATCGCGGGTGATGCCGGCATTGTTGACCAGAACAGCAATTGCGCCGCTGTCTTTTTCGATCTGGCTGACCAACGCTTCGCAGGCACCCTCTTCCGTCACTTGCAGGCGCAGGCCGTGGCCCTTCAGACCCGCCGCTTGCAGATAAGCGGTGATGGCGTCAGCGCCGTCTTGCGAGGTGGCCGTGCCGACTACGGTGGCGCCCAGGCGGCCCAGTTCCAGCGCAATCGCCTGACCAATGCCACGCGAGGCGCCCGTCACCAGCGCGACTTTTCCTTCGAGACTCATTTTTGCTTCTCCGTGTTACCTGTATTCATCCAACCCGGTTACAGCGCGGCGCGCAGTGCGTCGAACGCGGCCGGGTCAGTCAGTGCAAATTGTTGTGCTTCGGTGGCGATGCGCTTGTTGAGGCCCGCCAGCACCTTGCCGGGGCCGCATTCGGCGATCACGGTCACGCCATCGTTGGCCATGTGTTGCACGGTCTCGACCCAACGCACCGGCATATACAGCTGGCGCACCAGCGCATCCTGGATGCGTTCCGGTTCGCTGTAAGCAGCGACGTCGGCGTTGTGCAGTACCGGAATCCGTGGCGCGCTCAGATTGACGGCTGCCAGACGCGCCCGCAGCACTTCGGCCGCCGGTTGCATCAGATCGCAATGCGACGGCACCGACACCGGCAGCAACATCGCACGCTTGGCACCGGCGGCTTTGGCCGCTTCGCAAGCGCGTTCGACCGCGGCTTTGGCGCCTGCAATGACCACCTGGCCCGGTGAGTTGAAATTAACCGCCTGCACCACTTCGCCTTGCGCGGCGCTGGCACATGCCGCCACCACGGCAGCATCGTCCAGCCCCAGCACTGCAGCCATGGCGCCTTCGCCAGCGGGGACGGCATTCTGCATGGCTTCGGCGCGCGTGCGTACCAGTTGCAGCGCATCACCAAATGACAGCGCTTCGGCAGCAACCAGCGCGGCATATTCACCCAGGCTGTGGCCCGCCAGTACGTCCGGCGTAGCACCGCCGCTGGCCAACCAGGCACGCCATACGGCGACACCGGCAGTCAGCATGATGGGTTGGGTATTGATAGTGGCGGCCAGATCTTCGGCCGGGCCTGCGGCGACCATCTGCCACAGATCAAGATTGAGTACTGCCGAGGCTTCATCAAAAGTGGCTTTCACTACCGGGACATCGGCCCAGGCGTTCATCATGCCGACAGATTGTGAGCCTTGGCCGGGGAAAACAAATGCCAGTTTCATGGTCTTCTCCTGTCCGATGCGGTCAGGCCGCATCGTCGTTTTTCAAATGACTGTTTGAAAAAAAACGGCGCGTAGCGCGCCGTTTTGATCAGTACTTGAGCAGTGCCGAGCCCCACGCAAACCCACCGCCGATGCCTTCCAGCAGCAGCGTCTGGCCGCGCTGTATGCGCCCGGACCGCACGCCTTCGTCCAGCGCCAACGGAATCGACGCCGCCGAGGTATTGCCATGCTTGTCGACCGTCACTATCACCTGGTCCATGGGCAGGCCCAGGTGTTTCGCGGTCGATTCAATAATGCGCAGGTTGGCCTGGTGCGGTACCAGCCAATCCACTTGTGATTGTTGCATGCCCGCCGCCGCCAGCGTCTCTTCGGCCACATCGGCCAGAGCACGCACGGCAAACTTGAACACAGCGTTGCCTTCCATATAGATATACGGGCTGCCATCCAGACCGCCGGCTTTCAGGCGTCCTTCGGTTTTGAGGATATGGCGATAGCGGCCATCGGCATGCAGTCTGGTCTGCAGAACGCCGGGCTCTTCGCTGGCCTGCAGCACCACTGCGCCCGCGCCGTCACCAAACAGTATGCAGGTACCGCGGTCATCCCAATCGGTGATGTTGGATAGCGTTTCCGCACCGATGACCAGCGCACACTTTGCGCTGCCGCCTTTAACAAAATTGTCGGCAGTGGCCAGAGCGTAGATAAAACCGGCACACACGGCTTGCACATCAAATGCGGGAAAGCCATGCAGTTCAAGCTTGTCTTGCAGTATGCACGCCGTCGACGGAAACACATTGTCGGGCGTGGTGGTGGCCACGATGATCAGGTCGATCGCGGATTTGTCGATACCGGCCGCTTCGATGGCGCGGTTTGCGGCAATCAGCGCCATATCCGACGTGGTCTGGCCGTCGGCGGCAATATGCCGCTGGCGAATACCGGTACGCGAGGCAATCCACTCGTCGCTGGTATCCACGCGGGTGGCCAGCTCTGCGTTGCTTAGAATACGTTCTGGCAGGTATGAGCCCGTGCCAGCAATGCGCGAATACATAGGAGTCCTCCTGCCAGCCGCAAAGCGGCCGCATGGATCAGGATATCTGGGAATCAGAGGCCGCCGCGGCAGCCACCGGCACAGCGCCCAGCAGCGCCAGCTCTTGTTGTACTTGTTCTGCAATCCGTTGGGTTACACCCGCACTCGCTTCGTTTACGGCCTGTTTTAATGCCCAGTAGAAGCCCATGCGGTCTGCGCCGCCGTGGCTTTTTACCACAATGCCGTTCAAACCCAACAGCGAAGCGCCGTTGTAGCGTCGCGGATCAACCCGCTTTTTAAAGCGCGACAGCACCGGCCACGCCAGGCCAGCCAGTGTCATGCTCCACCAGTTGCGCTGGAATTCTTCGCGCAATTGTTCGGCGATCATTTTGGCCAGGCCTTCCGATGTCTTGAGCGCCACGTTGCCGGTAAAGCCGTCACAGGCGATCACATCGACCACGCCACTGTAAATATCGTTGCCTTCCACGTTGCCATAGAAGTTGAGGTTGGACTGGCGCAGCAGTTCGCCCGCCTCTTTGACCACCTCGTTGCCTTTCATTTCTTCTTCGCCAATATTCAGCAAGCCCACTTGCGGCCGGCCTTTTTGCTGCGTGGCGGAAACCAGCATGGCGCCCATGATGGCGAACTGCACCAGGTGCTGCGGGGTGCAATCCACATTGGCGCCGAGGTCCAGCACACAAGTCCATGTGTTCTTGCGCGTAGGCAGCATTTTGGCGATAGCCGGGCGATCGATGCCTTTGATGGTTTTGAGCACAAAACGCGCGGTGGCCATCAGGGCGCCGGTATTGCCGGCCGAGACACACGCGTGGGCACTGCCCGCTTTCACCATATTGATGGCGACGCGCATGGAGGAATCTTTCTTGTTTTTGAGCGCCGACTGCGGCGACTCGTCCATGGTGACCACTTCAGTGGCCGCCTGGATGCGCAAACGCGGGCCGACGGTACGGCGGCTGGCTTTTAGCTCCGCCTCGATGGCATCCGGCATCCCCACCAGCACGATGTTTACATCGGGATGGTCATCCAGAAACCGCAGTGCGGCGGGCACGGTAACGTGCGTGCCATGGTCACCGCCCATGGCGTCGACAGCAACAGTAATATCCATAAGCCTTGCTTATCGCTAGTCCAGAATGGCGAACGGCGCAAACGGGTTAACCGCTTGCGCCGCTACTATAACCACTTGGTTATAAAGGGTTTTC
Source organism: Silvimonas sp. JCM 19000 (assembly GCF_054652575.1). Classification (NCBI taxonomy): domain Bacteria; kingdom Pseudomonadati; phylum Pseudomonadota; class Betaproteobacteria; order Neisseriales; family Chitinibacteraceae; genus Silvimonas; species Silvimonas sp. JCM 19000. The sequence goes on from NZ_BAAIHC010000021.1 coordinate 70,103, forward strand.
ACCCTGAGCCAGGACTTATTCGCCCTTGGCCTTGATCACACGACGGCCACGGTAGTAACCGTTCGGGCTGATGTGGTGACGCAGATGCACTTCACCAGTGGTGGCTTCAACTGCCAGCGCCGGGCCGGTCAGGAAGTCATGTGCGCGATGCATGCCACGCTTGGACGGGGACTTTTTGTTCTGTTGAACTGCCATTTGGAACTCCTTGAAAACCAGTTATTTAATCAATATGCAACGGACGAGCATTACGCGAGCCGCCTGCAGCTACGTCCGTTTTTATTCGGCTTTCCTGGTTTTCATACCTGCCAGGACCGCAAACGGATTTACTTTCTTGCCTGCTTCGGGTGCGTCTTCTACACCACCGCATGCTTCATGCGTGGGCGCGAAGGGTACCGCGAGCAGGACTTCTTCTTCAACCAGCGCTTCAATATCCAGCGCCGGATCAATCAGAATGCCTTCGAGCTCTTCGTCCTGCACTTCGGCATCATCCATATGCGCTTCGTCGGCAAATTGCGTCAGATGCGCCTCAGAGGCGAAGGGCCAGTCCAGCGGTTTAAGGCAGCGTTGACAAACCAGTTGCAACTCACCTTCTACCCGCAGGCTTAGCCACGGACGCTGAAGCTTGTCGACCCCGCCGTGCATGCGCCACGTAATGGTGCCCGCCGTATTGGCCAGCTGATCATGTAAACGTGGCAGCTGTGCGACTGCAATTTCGCCAGAGAGCTCGCTGTTTTCGCGTGCAAATTGCGCGCTGTCGATGACTGTCATGGCAAGGGCCGTCGGACCAGAAACCGCGCATGATATAATCCGCCGCCTGTTCCTGTCAAAGCCTTTTTAGCTTTGCGCCATGGAGATTTCTTTTGCAAAAACAAGCCCTTCCCCTCGATCAGACGGCCAGCCAGGCCGCGCGCAGACTGGTATTGGCGTCTACATCGCCGTATCGGCGCGAATTGCTGGGCCGGCTGGGCCTGGCGTTTGAAACCGCCGCCCCACACGTCGACGAAACCGCATTGCCGCATGAAACCGCCGCGGGCACCAGCCTGCGCCTGGCGATCGCCAAAGCCGAAGCATTAAGCGAGCAGTTTGCCGACGCCCTGTTGATAGGCTCCGACCAGGTCGCTTTGCTGGATGGCCAGCAATTGGGCAAGCCAGGCACGCATGAACGCGCCGTGGCGCAATTACGCAGCATGCGTGGCAAGACGCTCGAATTTCATACCGCACTGGCATTGCACGACAGCCACAGCGGCCGCACGCACCACGCCTGCGACATTACCCGCGTCACCATGCGCAATTACACCGATGCGCAAATCGAACATTATCTGCAGCGCGAACAACCCTACGATTGCGCCGGTAGTGCCAAGGTGGAAGCGCTGGGCATTGCCATGATCGCGCAAGTGGCCAGCACCGACCCCACCGCGCTGATCGGCCTGCCTTTGATTGCTTTATGTAGCCTGCTGAGTGATGCGGGCGTGGAGATTGTATGAGCCAGTTCGGCACGCTTTATCTATTACCAGTGCCGCTGGGTGACGACAGCTTTAACGCTGTTATCCCGGCCGATGTGCGCGCCAAAGCGCAGACGCTGACGCACTTTATTGTGGAAGCGCCCAAGACCGCGCGCGCCATGCTCAAATTGTTTGAGACGCCGCACGAATTGCGCAGCCTGTCGATGCATGAGCTCAACGAACACACCAAGGACGATGATCTGGCCACGCTGCTGGCGCCGCTGCTGGCGGGCCACGACGTCGGCCTGATGTCCGAAGCGGGCTGCCCCGGCGTGGCCGACCCCGGCGCCAATCTGGTCCGCCTGGCGCACAGCCGCCAGATCCGCGTCGCCCCGCTGGTGGGCCCGTCGTCGATTTTGCTGGCGCTGATGGCCAGCGGCGCCAATGGGCAAAAGTTTCGCTTTAACGGCTACCTGCCCAGCGAACCCGCCGCCCGCATCGACGCCATCCGCAAACTGGAAAACGACAGCCGCCAGAACCACCAGGCGGAAATCTTTATTGAGACGCCCTACCGCAACGGCGCGTTGTTTGAGAGCCTGACCAACACGCTCAAAGCGCAAACACTGCTCACCGTGGCGCGCGATTTAACGACGGCCGAGGAATTGACCGCCAGTTACCCGGTTAGCCAGTGGAAGCACCAAAGCCCACCGGATTTGCATAAGCGTCCGACGGTGTTTGTGATTTATGCGGGGTAAGCGCGACGGTGTGCGGGGGACAGCATTTCGGCGAGGCGGCTTTGGGTGGTGGGTCTAGACCCACCCTATAAGAATGGTGCCCCGAGCAAACAGTGGGTGTGCTTGCAATGCGTCGGGCGTCCCACAGGGACTCCTTTCAGTCGTAGCCGCGGATGCTGGTTGAAGACCGCCGGAACGCAGGACCCGGAGTGGGCTCAATGCCCATGAGGAGGCCGAGTACCGCCGGGCTTCAAGATGCGCCCGCGCAGTAGCCGAAGATTAAAACAAAAGCCCGAATGTGCAAACATTCGGGCTTTTGTTTTGATCCAGTGTTGGTGCCGGCAGAGAGACTCGAACTCTCACGACCTAAGTCACTACCCCCTCAAGATAGCGTGTCTACCAATTCCACCATGTCGGCATACCAAGTCCGTACCCCAAGGGGTCCGGTGAGAGAGGCGCGATTGTAATAGCGACTTTCCCACTTGTCCAGCCTCACAACGCAAGTCATGAGGCCGGTAGCGGATTGATTAACCGTTGTAACGCGTTTCCAGAATCTCAACGGCCGGCAGGGTTTTGCCTTCCAGGAACTCAAGGAACGCGCCGCCGCCCGTCGAAATGTAGCTCACCTTCTCGGTAATGCCGTACTTGGCCGCAGCTGCCACGGTGTCGCCACCGCCCGCAATCGAGAACGCGCTTGATTCAGCAATCGCGTTAGCCACGGTCTTGGTGCCTTCGCCAAACTGGTCAAATTCGAACACGCCCACCGGGCCGTTCCAGACGATGGTGCCGGCGTTCTTGAGGATGTCCGCCAGCGCCCTGGCCGAATCCGGGCCGATATCAAAAATCATGTCATCCGGCTGCACCTGATCCAGCGCCTTGGTGACGGCCGGTTCATTGGCGTCAAACTTCTTGCCGGTGACCACATCGGTCGGCAGCGGCACATCGCCACCGCGCGCGCGCAACTTGCTGATGACGGCTTTGGCGTTGTCGATCAGATCGGCTTCGGCCAGCGATTTGCCCACTTCTTTGCCTTCGGCCAACAGGAAGGTATTGGCGATGCCACCGCCCACCACCAGTTGGTCGACCTTGTCGGCCAGCGCTTCGAGGATGGTCAGTTTGGTCGAAACTTTGGAGCCCGCCACAATCGCCACCAGCGGACGCTTGGGGTTAGCCAGCGCTTTGCCCAGCGCATCCAGCTCGCCCGCCATCAGAATGCCGGCGCACGCCACCGGCGCAAATTTGGCCACGGCGTAGGTTGAGGCCTCGGCGCGATGCGAAGTACCAAACGCATCGTGCACAAACACATCGCACAGCGCGGCGTATTTCTTGCCCAGTTCTTCGCTGTTTTTCTTTTCGCCCACATTGCAACGCACGTTTTGCAGCATCACCAGCTCGCCCGGTTTGACTTGGTAGCCTTCCCAGCTATCCAGCACCTGGATGTCGCGGCCCAGCAATTCGCCCATACGTTTGGCGACCGGCTCCAGCCGGTCTTCGGCTTTGATTTCGCCTTCGGAAGGACGGCCGAGGTGGCTCATTACGATCACGCCAGCGCCAGCCTTCAACGCCGCTTCAATCGAGGTCAGCGAGGCGCGGATGCGGGTATCGTCGCCCAGCACGCCATCTTTGACCGGCACGTTCAAATCAGCCCGGATCAACACTTTTTTGCCGGACAGATCCAGCTCGGTCATTTTTCGGTACGCCATGATGCGATTTCCTTGGTCATGATCTGGTTAAAAAATCAGGTTTTGCCCAGCTTGCCGAAGCCACCAAAGGCATGGGCACGCTGGCGTAGAATCCGCGCTGGCACGCTGCGGTTATCCCGCTTGCAAGGCGAGGCCGACGAGCTTGCAAATCAGTAAGCGCGCAGTTTAACACACGCAGTTTCCCCTCTCATGACCCAAGCCCTGCCGCTCTTGCGCAATCGCAATTTCTTGTTGATCTGGTGTTCCAGCATTCTGGGCAACCTGGCGCTGGCGGTGGCCACGCTGTCGGAAACCTGGTTTGTGGTTAAAACCCTCGACGCCAAAACCCAGCTGGGCTACGTGATGATTGCGGGCTCGGTGCCGCGCATTGCCTTGATGGCATTTGGCGGCGTGCTGGCCGATCGCATGCAGCGCACGCGCATTATCAAAAGCTCGCTCAGCCTGCGCGTGCTGCTGATGTTGGCGCTGGTGGCGCTGCTGTGGGGCGGGCATCTCAATATCTGGACCATGACGGCGTTCGCGTTTTTATACGGCGCGCTCGACGCATTTTTCTGGCCCGCGCGCGATGCATTGCTGCCCAGCGTGGTCAGCGAAGCCGATCTGCCACGCGCCAATTCCATCATGCTGACCACCAACCAGATCGGCCTGGTATTCGGGCCGGTGTTGGGCGGCGCGCTGTTGGCATTGCTGGATTACCGGGGCGTGTTTATCTGCACTGCGGTCATCCTGGCTGCAGGCACGGCCTGCGTGATGGCGGTACGCGAACCCAAGCTGGTCCGCCACGGCGAAGCGCGCCACGTGCTGCACGAACTGCAAGAAGGCGTGCGCTACGCGCTGTCGTCACCGGTGCTGAGCGCGCTGATGATCATTTACGCCATCGCCAATCTGCTGTTTATGGGGCCGCTGGCCTTGGGCGTGCCGATTGTGGCGTCCGACAATCTGCATGGCGACGCCAGCGTGTTGTCGTATCTGCAAAGCTCGTTTGCTGCCGGCATGGTCGGCGGCGGCTTGCTGCTGACGGCGCTGCCGCCGCGCAAAAAGCGGCTGCTGATGATTGCGCTGGTGATTGTGGTGGAAGGCGTGCTGATTGGCTCGTTGTCGCACGTGACCTGGCTGCCGCTGGCGATGAGCATCCAGTTTTTGACAGGCCTGGGCGTGGTCAGCAACAACGTGCCCATGATGTCGCTAATCCAGCAATACACCGACCGCAGCAAGATCGGCCGCGTGATGAGCTTGAACACGATGGCGTCGATGGGGCTGTCGCCGCTGAGCTATGCAATGGTGACCGGGCTGCTGTCACTGCATATCGGCATCGGCTGGATCATGCCGGTGTTCGGCCTGACCATGAGCGCGCTGATGCTGGTGCTGGTGTGGAAACTGCCCGCGGTGAGGACCATCGACTGAGCAAGGCCACGCGGCCGTCGAGTCGCCGGATTGCCTTTCGGCGATCCACCCCGCATAGGGTGGGTCGAGACCCACCAACCAAAGCCAGCGAAAAGAACGCAAACAGCGCGGGTCTTATCAGCGGCTTTGCATGGTGGGTCATGACCCACCCTATGAGAGCGCCAGCTGCCAGCTCATCCACAAGGTGATCCACCCCGCATAGGGTGGGTCTAGACCCACCAACCAGAGCCAGCGAAA
>NZ_BAAIHC010000022.1:0-71564 GCF_054652575.1 Silvimonas sp. JCM 19000
AGACCCACCATACAAAGCCATTGAGATAAACCCCGCTGTTTGCAGGGTTCTTCTTCGCGGCTTTGATAGATGGGTCTTGACCCACCCTATGCCGCGTTAAATTTTTCGGAGAGTTTTTGCGCTGCGAATTGTTCGACCACGTAGTCGACGAAGGCGTGATTGACTCATAGGGTGGGTCGAGACCCACCATACAAAGCCATTGAGATAAACCCCGCTGTTTGCAGGGTTCTTCTTCGCGGCTTTGATAGGTGGGTCTTGACCCACCCTATGCCGCACTGAATTTTTCGGAGAGTTTTTGCGCTGCGAATTGTTCGACCACGTAGTCGACGAAGGCGCGGGTTTTGCCGGGGAGCAGGCGTTGGGCGGCGTAGTAGATCGATAGATTGCCGTTGTCGACATACCAGTCCGGCAGCACGCGCACCACGTGGCCGCTGGCGATGTAGGCGCTAGCAAAGGGCATGCTGACCAGCGCCACACCCAAGCCCTGCGCTGCGGCCAGGCATGCGGCGTCGGAGTCGCTCATGGCGATGTCCGGGCGCAGTTCCAGCGCGGCGGTGCTCTGGTTCCGGTGCGTCAGCGGCCAGCTACGCACCCGCCCCGATTGTGGCGAGCGGATGACGATGCCGCGGCAGTCGCGTAACTGTGCCGGGTCGTGCAATGGATGGGCAGCGGCATAGGCGGGCGCGGCCACCAGCACGCGATGCGCCGGGCCGAGTTTGCGCGCTACCACCCCTTGCGGCAGTTCAAAACCGCCGCCCAAAGCGGCATCGAAACCCTGTGCAATCAGATCGACCTGGCGGTTATCAAAATGCCAGTCGGGGCGGATATCGGGATAGCGCATCAGAAACTCGCCCAGCAAGGGCACCAGATACAAACGCCCAAACCCCGGCCCCACGCTCACGCGCAAAGTGCCGCTGGGCCGGCCTTGTGCGCTGGCCAGATTGGCGACGGCATTCTGGATGGTGGCGAGGCTGCCGCCCACTTCGTCCAGAAATTGCTGGCCCGCTTCGGTCAGTGCCAGATGCCGGGTACTGCGCTGAAACAAACGCATGCCTAAACTGGCTTCTAGCCGCGCCACATTCTTGCTGACCGCCGCCGCGCTTAAACCCAGCCGGCGCGCGGCTTCGGCAAAGCTGCCGAGTTCTGCACTACGCACAAAGCACTCGATACTGGCAAAGCTTTCCATAGCGATATTCGTAACCTTGGGTTGTGGCTGATGTGCCGGATTATGCGCTTATCACGGCCTAATCGCAGGTGGATACTGCTTCTTAACGAAACAGGGCATCCCGCCCTGATAGCACTGGAGATAAACATCATGGCTAGCAAATTTGAAGGCAAGGTCGCGTTGGTTCAGGGCGGCTCGCGCGGTATCGGCGCTGCGGTGGTACAGAAACTGGCAAGCGAGGGCGCCACCGTCGCGTTTACTTATATCAGCAGCCCGGCCAAGGCCGACGCACTGGTGGCGCAAATCCAGGCGGCAGGCGGCAAGGCACTGGCCATTCAGGCCGACAGCAGCAACGCCGAGGCGGTACGCCAGGCCGTGGATGCCACGGTCGAAGCCTTTGGCCGCCTCGATATTCTGGTCAATAACGCCGGTGTGCTGCATCTGGGCGCGCTGGATGATTTCAAGCTGGAAGACTTTGATCGCACCATCGCCGTTAATGTGCGCAGCGTGTTTGTCGCCACGCAGGCGGCGGCCAAGTATCTGGGCGAGGGCGGCCGCATTATCAATATCGGCAGCACCAACGCCGACCGCATGCCGTTTGAAGGCGGCGCGGTGTATGCGATGAGCAAGTCGGCGCTGGTGGGGCTGGTCAAAGGCCTGGCGCGTGATCTGGGCCCGCGCGGCATCACCGTGAACAACGTTCACCCCGGCCCGATTGATACCGATATGAACCCGGCCGATAGCGATTTTGCCAGTGGCCTGATCGGAATGATGGCGGTGGGGCGCTACGGCCATGCCAGCGAAGTGGCGGATTTTGTCGCCTTTCTGGCGGGCCCGGATGCAGGCTATATCACCGGCGGTCAGCACTATATCGACGGTGGCTTCAGCGCTTGAGCGCGTGCACAGGGTGGTCACCCACCCCGCAAAGCCGCTAAGCAATGCGCATGGAATTGCGTGGTTGCTGCCGGCATTGATGGGGGACACCGGGTCTCACCCCTGTAAATCGGCTGAGGGTTGAGCGGGCAGGCGCCTCACAGCGCGCTGCCCGCATGGACTACAGCGCTATCCAACCTCCCCCGGCAGCGCCGGGCGCCTTGTCTGCGCGATGATCAGCGCAACGGTCAACTGACCACCCGCATATCAAGGAGCCCGCAATGACTGGCAATCTTTTTTCTGGCGAAGACAGCCGCACCCACGTGGCGGCCATGTTTGATTCTGAATCGCTGGCCGCTACCGCCGCCGCCAGCCTGCGCGCCGACACCGGCATGGATGCACCGCAAGTCGAAGTGGTGCAGCCGCACGAAGCCCACTTCGGCCGCAAACTCGAACCCGAAACCCGCGGCATCGTCCGTACCGCCGTGCGGGCGCACACGTTGTTTGCCAGCGTGGGCATCGTGCTGGGCCTGGCCCTGTTTGGCGTGCTGTATACGCAAGACCTGCCTGCCATCGTGTCGAACCCGCTGCCCGCCGCCGCTTGCTGCGCCTTTTTTGGCATGGTGTTTGGCTTGCTGATTGGTGGCGTAATGACCGTGCGGCCGGATCATCAGATGGTGATTACGCCGGTACGTGAAGCGGTGCAGGGTGGCCGTTGGGCCGTGGTGGCGCACCCGCGCTCGGCCCGCCAGGCCGATGCCGCACTGCGCGTGCTGCGTAACATGACCAACGACGTGGTGCGCTCGGCCTAAGCGCCAGCCCGTGGACTGCTGCGGGGTAACGCGCCCTACGGTCAAGCAGCAAGCTGCGGATAGGGTGGGTCGTGACCCACCATTCAAAGTGGCTTGCCAGGATAGCAGTGCCTGGAAATGGCTTTGAGTGGTGGGTCGAGACCCACCCTATGCGGTGGAGCGCGCGTGGGGTGCGTGCGCGATTTGCTACCTCGGCTTTTGCGTGGCCAACCACGCCAAAGCTGCATTCAGCGCCACATCGTTGTGGCGCTCAATGTCTTGTGCGGTGGGAATGGCGGTCTGATTCGGGATGACGCCGACGCCTTCAATGCGTTTGCCGCCGGGCAAAGTCATATCGATTTCGGAATAGGCCAATGCGCCACCACCCGGCAGCGGGTCGTAGCCCATAAATCCCAACAAGCAGCCGCAACTGGTACTGCCGAATATCTGAGCCCGGCCTATGGCTTGCGCCGCGCCCGCCACCAGCTCGGACGCGCTGGCCGAGCGCAGGTCCGTTAAAATCGCCAACGGTGCGGTTACCGTTTTGCCGAGCGGATGTAACACCGGGTCGGCGTCCCACAGGCTGAAACCAAACAAACGCACCGAGCCGCCGTTGCGCGTGATTACATGTCCACCCGCCTGCGGCGTGCTGATAAAGCGGCCGAGCAAATCCATGGCCATGGCCGCATCGCCGCCGCCATTGCTACGCAAATCGATAATCACGCCAGGCGCGTCGACGGCCTTATCCAGTTGCTCCATCAACCGTGGGCGTAAGCCGCGCTCAAAGCCGGAAAAGCGCAGATACACCACGCCATTGGCCAACTTGTGATGGATTAACCAGGGCGGCGCTTCGGATTCTTCGTTGCGCAAAGTCACCTGGTAATGCGAGCCATCCGGCCGCTGCAACGCCAGCGTGCGCGTTTTGCCCAGGGTGGGCGCATTCAACTCGCGTTCGGCGTAAATGATGCGCGTCCACGGCGTGGAACCGCCGCGGGTATTGGCCAGCGTGCGCTGCCACCAGGCGTCGGCCGGCTCGCCATCAACCTGCTCGAGGCGGTCGCCCGCGCGCACGCCCAACAGCGCCGCTTGTGTCACCGGGGAGACGCCGCGTATCACAAAATGCCCATCGATCATCTGCACGCCAATGCCCAGCCCGGCGGCTTGCTGCTGGCGGATTTCGGCGTACTGCGCCGGCGTTTCCACGCGCGTATGCGCATCGTTCAGCTCGCCCGCCATGCGGTTGAGTGTTTTCCAGAAATCTTCATCGCTGGCCGCATCGAGCGCCAACGGCTGGTAACGCGTGCGCACCGCTTTCCAGTCCAGCCCATGCAATTTCGGGTCGACGTAATCGTCGCGCAATGTGGTCCAGACCTGATCGAAGGCGGCCTGGCGCAGGGCGGGGGTCATCTGCGGGGCGGGCGTGCCGGGGGCAAGCTGGCGACTGAGTTCGCGCGCAATCAGATGATGCGAATCGACCACGGCACAGCCCGATAAAACCAACAGCAGCAAGCTAACCAGTAAGCGCATAAACGCATTCTGCAAAAAGAAAGAAGCCGCAGCGTAATCGGCTGCGGCCAGGTCGGGCAAGCGGCTTAAACCGGGCGCGCCAGCAACACCATGCTTTCCGGGCTAAAGCTCAGGTCGTCTTCTAATTGCAGATACGCTTTGACCTCGGGCGACGCGCCTTGCAACAGCGTACGGATGGCATTGACGTATACCTCGGGCGTGCGCATGCGGGCAATCCACGAGGCAAATTCCAGCCGCACCCGGCGCACCCGAAAGCCGGTCACTGCAAAGCCAGCGGCGGTGACGGCGGCGCGCCATTCGGCTTCGCTCAGATCGCGCACGTGGCTGGGGTCGCGCAGCAATTCAATCGCTTGCAAATGGGTATCGCACACCGGGCTGGCCGGGCCAAGAATATCCATCATTACAAACTGGCCATCTGCTTTGATGACGCGCCGTGCCTCGCGCAATGCGGCCGGGATATCGGACCAGTGATGCGCGCTGTAACGGCTACAGACCAGATCAAACTGGGCATCAGCAAATGGCAGCGACTGCGAGGCCGCTTGTTGCGTAATCAGATTGTTGAATCCGCGCGCGGCGGCCGCTTCGGCCACGGTGGCCAGCATGCCGGGTGTGATATCGCTGGCAATCACCTGGCCGCAAAACGGCGCGATGGTAAATGCAGCGTGCCCGGCGCCACAGCCGATATCCAGCGCCTGCGCCGGTTTTTGCTGCTCGGCCACGCCAGCCAGGCATTGCAGATCTTCACCTTGCGCATGTACGGCGCTGGTCAGATAGGCACTGGCGACGGGATCAAATTGTTGGGTGACTTGTTGGTCGTGGTTGGCTTGAGTGCTCATGGTGTGGGCTCCGTGGTGGGTGCGGACACCTTAAACCCGCCATGCAGGCTTAAACAGACCAGTGTTTATGCTGGTATTGAAACCACCTTGATCATGGTGCTGAAGTTTTGCGGTGGGCTGCGGCGGGTGGCGGCGCGGGCAAATGTATCGGCGTTGTATCGATGCCATATCGGCATGGCTTTGCGCTTTATGCCGTCCGCATCATGCTAAATTTCCGCTTTGCCAGGTTTAAGCCACCAATAACTACATTTTGATATCCGGAACGCGCAATGCACCCGCTGGTAACCCGATTCAATGTTCGACCGTCCCCTCTGCTAGCAAGCGGCATCAAACTGGTTTTGATCAGTGCGCTGCTGATGCTGGGCCTGGCAAATACCGCCGCTGCCACACCACCGCCCTCACGGGCAGAACTGGATGCATCGGTACGCAAAGCATTACCCGTGTTGCAGCGTATTAATCAGGGCAATCCGCCTTCGGTGGCAGACGTGCGTGCGGCGCAGATAGGGCCGCTGGAGCCGGTGGTTGTAGAAATCGCAGAAGAGAATGCCCGCATTCGTGCTATGCACACGGAATACACACAAGCGGTGCAGGCGGAGCGAGTGCAGCAATTTCTGGGTAACCCTGCGCAGTTGAGCTCGCCGCAGGCGCGCGACGACATGCGCGAAATACTGGCGCGCTGGCAGACCGCGCTGGATCTGTATGCACGCCGGATTTCCGAGTTGCTGCAGGGCAGCGCGGCGCGCATGAAGGCGATCGTAGACGGCCCGGACCTGCGCCCCGTGGCCGCAGCGTTCCTGAAGGGCTATGACCGCGCCAATGAAGTCGATGCCAAGCAAATCCTGGCCATTCCGCGGAACGATCAGGACTGCCTTGATGTGGTTCTGGATTTTGTTGATTTTATGGACGGCGCTGACGGGCGTTATGCGATGAGTACAGACGGCAAGCCGCATCTGGTTTTTATGGATCAAGCCGATCTGGATCACTTCAACACACTGAAGGCAAAGGTCTTCGACGTGCTGCAGCGGGCGCGCAATTTGCAAGCGCGGCTTGATCAGAGGCGGCAACAAAACGCAACGAGCATCCAGCAATTTATGGACAAGCCCTGAGCTTGAGGCTACGCCCGCACCTGCTTGCGCTGCGGCGCAAGTGCCGCCCGCGCTGGGGCATCGCGCAAGAAAAAAGCCCGCTTCATTCGAAGCGGGCCAAATATCCAACCAGACAAACACGGAGATGACGCGCCTGCCTGCGCGTCGGAAGTCATCATGCGCCTGGCCGGGGCGCATGGCAGCCAGGTCGATGCCTGGGGACCGCTCCTGGGGTTGGTCCAGCAGCACCCGCTTGCTTGGGATGCTGACCAACTGGATCACTGCGACCGCATCCCGCAAAAATTTCAGTCGCCCTTTTATCTGCTGATCGCCGGACGGATGGGCGATTTGTACGGCTGGCTGGTTGCCGTCACCGCCTTCTAGCATCAATGGCCCGCATACGCGTCGGCCCTAAGCACAAAACGGCCCGCCATGGTTTGATCTGGTCGGTGGCAACGGTCTGGCGGCTAACGTTATCATTCGACCCCAAAATCCAATGTGCTCAATGGCTTATACGGCCTTGGTGCGGCAGGCGCGGGCCGCCCCTGGCGGCGCATTGGATGCGGATATTCGTGTGATTCCGTTTATTTATTACAGAAAATTGCAGCAGGAGCATTGATTGATGGGCATAAGCAAAACCGTAGCTTCCATACTGGCCGTGGCTGTTTGCCTCGCTCCCGCAATTGGCCACGCCGATACGCTGGACCGGATTAAAAGCAGCGGTGAAATCAAGATCGGCTACCGGAGTTCATCCATGCCGCTGTCGTGGTCGGCGGACGGCACCCCGACGGGCTTTATGGTGGCGCTGTGTGAAAAAATCGTCACGGAGCAGATCAGCCCGGCCGTGCATAAGCCAATCAAGATTACCTATGTGCCGGTGACGGTGCAGACACGGTTTCAGTTGCTGGACCAGCAGGCCATAGATATGGAGTGTGGTTCGACCACAGTGACGCTGGAACGGATGAAGCAGGCAGATTTTTCGTTGGCGACTTATATCACCACCTCGCGCCTGGTCAGTCTTAAGAAGACCGGCCCACTTAACCTGTCGAGCATGAACGGCCGCACTTTGGCGGTACAGACGGGCTCCAGCCATGCCGAGTTGATTTCCAGAATGCTGGGCGGCGCCCGCTTGCTGCAAGTGCCGGATGCGGCGCATGGCGTGGAGGCCGTGGCCAGCGGCAAGGCCGCAGCCTATGTCGATGCGGAGAATCTGATCCTGGGCGCCATCAAGTCCAACCATATGCAGGCGGCGGATTTCAGCATGGGTACGTCGTTATCGGTGGAGCCGTTTGCCATCGTCACGCGCAAAGGCGACACGGCGCTGGAGAAGCTGATCGACCTCGGGCTGCGCAAAACGTTTTCGCATTCAGAAGCCACCGTGGCTTTGCTGCAGGGCTATAGCACGCAAATGGGCGCAGATATCAATGCCTTGACCCGTGATGCAATCCGCAATCCTTCGCGCAGCCACGAATGCAGCATGCTCGAAGCAGTGACTTGCTGATCGGCCGCATAGCGCTCAAGAAGAAGGCCCGCTTCATGCGAAGCGGGACTCGCTTAAATCCGCCGGGGCATATCAATCGTGGGCGGCTTTTTGCTTGCGTTGCCGCGCGATGAGTCCAATCACACCCAAGCCCATCAAGGCCCAGGTCTCCGGTTCCGGAACCGGCGGCAGGGTGCCGATTGGATTGCCGAACTTGATCAAATTAATGCCAAAGTTAGTGTTGTTAAAACTGATGTTCTGATTGGTGCCGCTCCAGTTCAGTACGATGGTCGCCGTCTCCGAGGTGTATCCGGTTGACGGCGGCGCAGGCGTTGAATCGAGGGCCACCCAGGATTCCCAGTTGACCTGATCGGGATTGCCCGGCTGAGTGCTTGTGGCAAACCACGGCTGGATTTTGTCATACGAGGTGGCTGACCCCGTCTGTACCGTCGTCGGGTTCCCGATGACGGTCGGAACGCTGCTGCCGCTCACAGAGCCAGAAATCACCAAGTCTACCTCTTCGATCATCCAGCCCGGTTGCAGGTTGAACGTCACCGAGTAGGTGGCCGAAACATCGTCTCCACTCGCCACGGGATCAACGATGACATAGGCGCCCACGCGGGATTCAACATAGGGATAGCCCACATTATCGGGCCCTCGATAAACACCTGTGGACAAGGCGGACCAATGCGGCGACGTAATCGTCATATTGTCGCTGTAGGTGATGCTCACGCCGCGATCGTTGAGCGTCTTCGCACTTGCCCATGCGGGCAACGCCGAAAGCGTAAGGAGGATGAGCTTGAGGCTGGTTCTCATATTGGCTGTTCCGGGTCAGAGGCTGATAAAGGCTGACCGGGCCGACGAGATCGCTTGCGCATGCTTTAAATGCACGGCGACGTGCCAAAGGCCCGCTGCGGCCGGTCGCATAACGGACAGGCAGGCGCCCGTTGCAACTCAGTATCGGACAAGTTTGCGTTTACTGTCTTGCGTCTGTCGGAAAGATGTCTGTCATAATTATTTTCTAGAAAGAAATAGTCCGCCGTCCGGCCGCGCCGCCGTCGCGCGGCCATAGAAGACCGCGCCCGGAAAAAGAAAAAGCCCGCTTCAAACGAAGCGGGCCCAAATATCCAACCAGACAAACACGGAGATGACGCGCCTGCCTGCGCGTCGAAAGTCATCATGCGCCGGGCGACGCCGAATGGGAGCCAGGTCGATGCCTGGGGACCATTCCTGGGTGGGTGCCAGCCGAGGGGCCAGTGCCGCGTTGGCGGCCCGGCCCGGCCGCGCTTGGCGCAAAAATGCTTTCCAAATCAGTCAGTTTGTATGAGTTGTATCATCCGCGTTACGCCGTGCAGATTTAGCCCTGCCAACGCCGCCAACTGTTTTATTCTGCGGATTCTCACAAAAAAGCGGACGGCGCCGGTCAGTGCAGACCCGGTGCCATGACGTCAGGCAGCCGATAGAGCATGCCGCGCAAGTCCGTACAAGACCCCCAGAGTATGGAAAGCGGAGTAAGCCCATGAGTATCAAATCGAAACTGGTTTCGATGGTTGTCGTGACCTTGGTGTTGTTGTTGGTGTTGGGCCTGAACGGCTTGTACTGGATGAGCAATATCCAGAGCGCCTTTGCCACCACGTATAAAGATCGCGTGGTGTGTTTGGGCCAGCTCAAGAACGTGGCCGAGATGTACACCGTCAATGTGATCGGTACGGCGCAAAAACTGAATGCGCGCAGCATGAGCTGGGATCGCGCGACGGCCAATCTGGCGGAGGCGCGCAGCAATATCGGCCGCGACTGGAAAGCCTATAGCGCTACGCAGATGCCGGCCGCAGAGAAGGCGCTGTTTACTGAAGCCAGCGCCAATATCCAGGCGGCGGATGCCGCGATTTCGCGGCTGGAAAAACTGATTGCAGAGAAAGACCGGGTTGGCCTCGATACCTTTGCCCGTAACGACGTTTACAGCAGCATCGAGCCGGTACAGCAAAGCGTCAACAAGCTGATTACGTTGCAACTCAATATCGCTAAAGCCAATTTTGCGCAAAGCCAGGCTGATTACGAGAAATCCGAGGCGCTTTCGATCGCCTTGATTGCCGCTGCGATTGTAATCGCCGCCATCTGGTCCATCAGCATCGTCAAAACCCTGGCCAGCAAAATCGGGCGGCTTAACCATGCGCTCGGCCAGGCGCGCGATCATAACGACCTGACGGTGCGGGTGCCGGTGGCGGGCAAGGACGAGATCGACAGCATTGCGCGGGCGTATAACGCGCTGGCCGACAATATGCAGACGCTGGTGCAATCGGTGTCGACCGCAGTCAGCACGGTGTCGCGCGAAGTGGGCCAGTTGGCCGACACCACCGAGCAAATCAATCGCGCCGCAGCGGCGGGCGCCGAATCGACCAGCAGTATGGCGGCGGCAGTCGAGCAAGTGACGGTGAGCATTGCGCACGTGGCCGATAACGCCAACGACGCGCGCCAGTTAAGCGAGGCCGCGCGCCATAGCGCCAGCAGTGGCGGCGATCAGATTGTGGCGACAGTTTCCAATATTCGCGAAATCGATCACGCCATTGCCGAGGCCGGGCGCATGGTCGGCATGCTGGGCGACGATACGCAGCGCATTACCGCCATCGTGGCGGTGATCAAAGATGTGGCCGACCAGACCAATTTGCTGGCACTGAACGCCGCAATCGAAGCCGCGCGCGCAGGCGAGCAGGGCCGTGGTTTTGCGGTGGTGGCCGATGAAGTGCGCAAGCTCGCCGAGCGTACCGCGCTGGCCACCGTTGATATTCGCAATACGGTCGATCAGATAGGCAACAGCAGTCAGGATGTGGCCCGGGCGATGGCAGCGACGGTGGAACGCGCGCACGAATGCGCCAGTACGGCTGAACGCGCCGGTGCCGCCATCGAAGCAATCCATCGCGATGTGCATGCGGGCGGCAGCGCCATTGGCGGCATTGCCCAGGCATTACAAGAACACAAGGCGGGCGCGCAATTGATTGCGCAACAGGTGGAACGCGTATCGCAAATGACCGACGAGAATACTGCGGTCGTAGCCGCAATCAACGAAGCAGCCCGGCGCTTGCGCGATCTGGCCGGGACGTTGCAAGCGGGGGTGGGGCGCTTCCGTATCGCGTAAAGCCGGCAGTGGGCCTGACAGTGCGCACGTCGCCGCGTGCCTGCCCAGCGCACCCCAGTCTGGACGTGAAAGAGCCAGCCCAAAGGCTGGCTCTTGTTTATTCTGTGTTGCCCCGAATCCGCAGCGACCCTAGCACGCCTGGCCGACTGCGGCGTCGTTCATGACGTTAGCGTTCATCGCCATGCTGCTCAATGTGGCGGCGTGTAACACAATCGCCGCGTCACCGCGTTGCAGGCTGGCGTACGGGCCGCCCACTTCACGGTTGTGCTGGAACAGATAGAGACCGGCAAAGCGCCCGATGCCCGATTCGTCCACGCGCAAGCATTCGCGCAACTCGTAACCGTTATCGCGCCGATAAGCTTTAGACCATCGCGTCATTGCCATACTGCCTCCTCGCCCTTTAACTCGACCTGAAAGCCTGCTTTGTTGCCACGCTTAGCGCGGCATCCGGAAATCGGCACCGCGCCGGGGCGGCGGTGCAAAGCGCGGCTGCCGCGCGATATCAACGTATTCGGCTGCATCGTGGGCCTGTCCGATAAATTCGAACGGCCCTGCCAATACGTCACCACTACGGCTTTTGACCACAAACCCCAAACGCCCGGCCACCCGGCCTTGCGCATCCACCGCAACCTTTTCTTCGACTACGGCGCTCAGGGACTGATGACCCGTTGGAATGAAATCAATGTTTATCATTGTAATGCTGACGTCAACTTTTATAGGTGAGTCGTAACGTCTCACGTCAATATTGCAAACATGCGTACGCGCTGCGACCTAGTCCGACACACGGCGTGAGCGGTGTTGTTTCGATTTCCCATGTAACGGGTCAGGCAACGGCTCGACCTTGTCGCGCAAATACCGCAGCCGGTTGTGCGCTGTTGGCCGAGGCCAGATGCGCAAAATCGGGCTGGCGTACGGTGGCGCCCAAGCGGCCCGGACGCGCATCGGCGGCCAGTGCACGGCTATGAATTTCGATTTCGGTCAGCGCCCGCAGCAAACGCGCGCGGATGGCATTGACCAGATCATGAATGGCATGGCGATTCATCGAACGCCAGGCCGCCACGCAGCGCATGCCGGCGGCAAACGGTTGGCCGTCATCGAGCTTGCGCAGATGATGTTGCGGCCAGATATCTTGCAGTTCGTCATCGCGGCGGCCATGCAACAGCGGCAGGTAGTCGGCAATGCCGTTGCGCAGTTGCGCTTTGTTCACGCCATCACGCAGTTCTTCCGGCACAAATTCCGCCGGTACCATCACGCGGCTTACCTGAATATGGTTGCCGCGCAATTGCGCATAAGACTGCACTTGCACCACGCGATAAGAAGGCAGTGCCTTGTTGAGCGGGTAGCCGCTGAGCTCAAGCTCCAGCCAGTCGCGAACCTGTTTGACATTTGACTCGACGGCCAGGCGATGACATTGGCGCATCACGCGCACCAGATCATTGCAGTTGTGAAGGATGTCATCGCGGAGAGTTTTCAGCGTAGTCATTGGTCTAGTTCCTCGCTCTTGTTGTCAGCTGGCCCACGGGGACGTAAGCGCTATCGGGTTTGGTTGACCGTACTTTAGGGATTACCCGCAGTGCATGATGTAGGCGGCGAAGAAGCCTGGATTGACGGCCTGGCTCGCATTCGCCACCAGGACAATTCCTACAATGCCTTAAAATAAAAAATGTCAATAAAACCAATGGTTTGGCGGAGTTTTACGGGCGCGCTGGCTGCGCCGTTCGTCGGTTGGGTCCTACAGAGATATCAGTCGTGCCTTGCTGGTTATCGCAGTGCAGCAAAAGCAGTATCGGGGGGTTTTCAAAAAATGGGTGCCCAATGAAACCGCACTTGCTAACCCCGGCCGCCTTGCTGGCCGCTATTGCGCTGACGTCAACCGGCGCGTACGCACTTGATTTCAATACGGTTGCCGCGCAAGCACAGGCGCTGGCAAACAAATCGTATGAAAAACCGGAGGCCATCCCGGATGCGCTCAAGCAGCTTGATTACGATCAGTTGCGCGATATCCGCTGGAACCCCAAGAACAATTACTGGAAGAAAGAAAAACTGCCGTTTGAAATGGCTTTCTTCCATCTGGGGCGTTATTTCGACGCCCCAGTGCATATCAACGAGGTGGTGGGTAATCAGGTCAAGCCCATCCACTTTGATCCGGCTCTGTTCGACTACGGCAAGAACAAGCTGGATACCAAAGCGTTAAAGGATGTCGGTTTTGCCGGCTTCCGCCTGCATTACCCGATCAACACCCCGGCCTACAAAGACGAAGTAATCAGCTTTCTGGGCGCCAGCTACTTCCGCGCCGTGGGCAAAGGCCAGCATTACGGCTTGTCCGCGCGCGGCCTGGCGGTCGATACCGGGGCGCAATCGGGCGAGGAATTTCCGCGCTTCAAGGAATTCTGGCTGGTGCGGCCCGCCGCCAAAGACAAGCAGATTGTGGTGTACGCCTTGCTTGATTCGCCACGCGTGACCGGAGCTTACCGCTTTGTGCTCAAGCCTGACGTCAGCACGACGATGGATGTGACAGCCCGTATCTATACCCGCGACAAGATCGACAAAGTGGGCATCGCACCGCTGACCAGCATGTTCTTCTTTGGCGCCAACCAGCATGCGCGCTACGAAGACTATCGCCCACAAGTGCATGATTCTGAAGGTTTGTCAGTGGCCGCTGGCAATGGTGAGTGGATCTGGCGACCCCTGACCAATCCAACCCGCCTTAGCGTGACTTCGTTTGCGACTACAGACCCTAAAGGCTTCGGGCTGATGCAACGCTCGCGCGGTTTCGATCAGTATGAAGACCTTGAAGCGCGCTACGAGCAACGCCCGAGCGCGTGGATCGAGCCGCAAGGCAAATGGGGCGCGGGCCGGGTGGAACTGGTGCAGATCCCCGAAGGCGATGAAACCAACGACAACATCGTGGCCTACTGGGTGCCGGCCAAGCCGCTGGAGCCAAAGAAGGCCTTCGACTTTGCTTATCGTTTGTCGTGGCAAAAGAATGTCGACACGCATCCGCCGCTGGCGTGGGTGGCGCAAACCCGCCAGGGCCGTGGTTATATGAACAAGCCGGATGACAATCTGGAATACGCGGTTGATTTTGCCGGTCCAGGCCTCGCCAAAATACAGGGCGAGCCGCAACCGGATGTGTCGGTCGATGCCAACGGCCAGATTCTGGAAAAACGCGTATTCAAGAACGATGTCAGCAATGGCTGGCGTCTGGTCATCCGTCTCAAGCGCATTGATCCGGCCAAACCGATCGAGTTACGCGCCGCACTCAAATCCAGTAACCAGGTCGCCACAGAAACCTGGAGTTACCTGGTGCCGGGCCAATAAGCCCGTCACAGACCAGGTAAATCAAGAACGGCGCGGCTGCAGCTGCAGACCGCCGCCGCCAACACAATAAAAATCAGTTGGGCAAGGGACGTACCGTGCGTGGCTCCGGGGTTACGCACATCCTGCTGGTCGCGCCATCACCGCGGCCGGGCAGTCGTACACACGCGCATTACCAGGGCCGACCCGGCCACGCGCGGTGTCACATGAGGAAAAAGCAAATGGATATGGCTATGCCCGATTCGCTGCGGGCTTACTTGCAGCGATTGCCGTTAGAGGCGGATGAGCGCGAACGTCTGCGCGAACGCATCGAAGCGGGCGACCCCGACACCATCCCGCTGGCTGGGCCGCACCGTGAGCTACGTGGCGGCATGTACATGCTACCTAACGCGGTGCCGGTGGAATCGGTGGTGGCGCGCTTGTCACTCAGCCACAAACTGGGGCTGGATGATCTCAAACGTGCCAGCGGGCGCGATGCCAGCGGCCGCGAAACGGCGATTCCGGCGTATCACCGCGTATTGCGGACCATGCCACCGATCAAGCGGACGTCGATGGCGCCACGGCTATGGCCGTTTGGCGCGCCGCATGTCGCCAACAAAGCGCACAAGCGTGACCACGCCAGCATCAAGCCGCCCGCCGGGCCGTGGGCGCACTGGAAACGCGCGGCGCTGATCCGTCGCATCGTCTTTATGCTGTTGATCGTGCTGCAGGACGGTGCCGCCACCTGGAGCATGGCCAAGGTCATGCCGTATCAGGGCTATGGCAAGCTGGAAGCCCCGGCTTTGTTGCTGTTTGCGATACTGTTCGGCTGGGTCTGCACCGGCTTCTGGACCGCTGTGGCGGGTTTTCTGACGCTGACGGTGCTGCCGGACAAATACAATCTGAGCAAGCTGGTGGATACGCGCAAAGCCATCCCGCAAAACGCCCGTACCGCCATCGTGATGCCGATCTGCAACGAAGATGTCGGCCGTGTCTTTGCCGGGATCCGCGCCACCTGGGAATCCCTGCAGCGCAGCGGCCAGGCCTCGCATTTTGATTTCTTTATTCTGAGCGACAGCAACGATCCCGATTTGCGCCCGGCCGAAACCGCGGCCTGGCTGGATTTGTGCAAAAACGTCGATGGCTTTGGCCGTATCTTCTATCGCTGGCGTAAACATCGCTTGCGCCGCAAAAGCGGCAATATCGCGGATTTCTGCCGCCGCTGGGGTGCCAATTATCGCTATATGGTGGTGATGGATGCCGACAGCGTCATGACCGGGGATTGTCTGACCGGGCTGGTGCGCCGTATGGAAGCCTGCCCCGACGCCGGTATTATCCAGACCCAACCGCGCTGTGTAGGGCGCGATACTTTGCATGCGCGCATCCAGCAATTTGCCAATGCCGCATATGGCCCGATGTTTGCGGCAGGCGTGCATTTCTGGCAATTGGGCGAGGCTTTGTACTGGGGCCATAACGCCATTATCCGGGTCGACCCTTTCGTCAAATTGTGCGCATTAGGCAAATTGCCCAATGACGAAGAAGTGTTGTCGCACGACTTTGTGGAGGCGGCCTTGATGCGCCGTGCCGGCTGGGGCGTGTGGATTGCTTATGATCTGGAAGGCAGTTACGAAGAAGTGCCCACCAATCTGATCGAAGAATTGCAGCGCGATGCGCGCTGGTGTCACGGCAATATGCTGAACGCGCGTTTTGTATTGGCGCGTGGTTTGCAATCGTCGCAACGCGGCGTGTTTGTGTCGGGCGTGATGTCGTATTTCTCGGCGCCACTGTGGTTCTGCTTTTTGATGATTTCGACGGCATTGCTGGCCATTAATATTCTGGTAGTGCCAGATTATTTTTCGCATCCCGACCAACTGTTTCCGCAATGGCCGCAATTCAAACCGCGCGAAGCGATTGCCTTGTTTACTGCCACGGCGTCTTTGCTGTACGTGCCGAAAGTGTTAAGCCTGATCCTGATTGGCTTACGCGGCGAAGGTAAACGCTTTGGCGGCATGTTTACGCTGTTCGGCAATATGCTGGAGGAGATTATTTTCTCCATGCTGTTTGCGCCGGTGCGGATGCTGTTCCATTCCCGCTTTGTGCTGGCCGCGGTAATGGGGCAGAAAATCCGCTGGAAGTCGCCCGCGCGTGAAGACGCAGCCCTGACCTGGGGCCAGGCGGGCCGCCGCTTTGCATTGCCTACGTTGCTCGGTCTGGTCTGGGCGGTGGGGGTGTACTGGCTAAGCCATTCTTACTTCTGGTGGATGTTCCCGATTCTGATTGCGCTGGTGCTGTCGATTCCGCTGGCGGTGTTTACCAGCGGCGCGCATGTGGGCAAGCGTTTGCGCAAGGCCGGTCACTTTGTTATCCCGGAAGAAATGCGCCCGCCCATCGAAACCGCGCGTACCGCGTATTACACACGTAAAGCAGGCGAGGGCCCGGGCTTTGTCGATGCGGTGGCGGACCCCATCATCAATGCCAGCGTGTGTGCGGCTGGCAGTCTGCGCCGCAAGAGTTCGGGCATCGTGCGGCATCACCGCGACAAGCGCATCCGCCACGCTTTGACCGCCGGGCCGGAAGCTTTGAGCGTGGAAGAAAAGAACCATCTGCTCAACGACACCGCCGCGCTGGCCGAACTGCATTACGCCGTGTGGAGCGCCAAAGACGCGCATCCCGACTGGCTGCACAGCATCAAACCGGCGTAATCATGGGGTGGATCATGATCCACCATTCAAAGTTATGTCTCGCGTCGCTGTTCCTGGCATGCTGCTTTGGATGGTGGGTCATGACCCACCCTATGCCATTTGGGGTCGCCGGCGTTTTTTGCCGCGCCAGGCCTGTAGGGCGTCTGCCCCCGCAAAGCTGCGCCACTCGCCGACAGCGGTGTCGGCGCACTGTCTCCACAATCCACCATAACCACAATAACGAGGGAGACCGCCCCCATGGCGCGCACGCGGAGAATATGGCCCAAAGTGGTCATTGTGCTGTTGGTGATATTGGCCATCCTGGCCTGGCTATTCAGCTGGAATTTATTGCGCGGCCCGATTGCGCGCAAAGTCACCGAAGCCACCGGACGCAGTGCCGCCATCAATGGCGACCTGCACGTCAAATTATCGTTTACCCAATCACCGTGGATTACTGCCGATAACGTGCAATTAGGCAACCCGGATTGGGCCACCAATAAAAACATGTTTACCGCCGATAGACTGGCGCTGCAATTGCGCTTTTGGCCGCTATTGAGCGGCAAAGTGGAATTGCCCGAAATCGTATTGGAAAACCCGGTGGTGGCGGTGGAGAAAAACGCCGACGGCACCTTGGCCAGCTGGAATATGACCGCGGACGGCAAACCTGCGCCTGCAACGGCCAGCTCGGCCAGCAGCAATAAAGTGGCGCTGGGCCATCTGCAAATCCATAACGGCAAAGTGCATTATCAAGACCCGATGCCGAAAGACGTGGTGGACGGCACCATCAGCACCTTCAGCCCCGGCGCAGGTCAGGAAGACATGATCCGCGTCAGCGCCAATGGCCAGTTCCAGCAAATGAAACTGAATCTGGGCGGCACCGGCGGTGCCTTGCTCGATTTGCGTGATCCTTCCAAACCGTATCCGCTGGACGCCAGTGGTACCGTGGGCGAAACCAGATTCGCCGCCAAAGGTACGGTCACTGATCCGGGCCATTTAAGCGGCATGCATCTGGATTTTAAAATCAGCGGCGCCAGCTTGAGCCAGCTGTATCAGATTGCGCATGTGCCATTGCCCGCCACCCCGGCTTACTCCTTGGCCGGTTTGCTGGAACACCATGCCGATGTGTGGAATCTGCAAGGCTTTAGCGGCCGCGTCGGCAATAGCGATCTGAATGGCGATTTCTCGATTGATCGCGCGCCCAAGCCGCAATATATCAAAGCCAATCTGACCTCAAAAAATCTGGATATGAAGGATTTGTCCGGCTTTATCGGCGCGCGTAACGATAAGGGCAAAACCGAGGTTCCGGCGGGCGACAAAGTCTTGCCGCAATCCGAATTTGATCTGGAAAAAATCAATGCCGCCAACGGTGATATCTGGTTTAAAGGCCAGCATTTAAAAACCGATCGCCTGCCGTTGAATAATCTGGTGGCGCATATGGTGCTGGATAACGGCCGCCTGACGCTGGACCCGCTGAATGTGGAAGTGGCTAGTGGCCAGGTCAACACCAGTATCGGGCTGGATACCAGTGCCAAGCCGTTGAAGGTAAAAGCCGATGTAAAGGCGGCCAAGCTGCAACTGCGTGAGCTGTTCCCGGAAATGAAAATCCAGAAAGCCAACGTCGGCACCGTCGGCGGCCAGGCCACCATCGCTACTCAAGGTAATTCGGTGGCGCAAATGCTGGGCGCGGCCAATGGCAATGCGGCGGTGATCATGAATGGCGGCGCGGTCAGTAAATTGATACTGCGTTTGTCTAACCTTGATCTGGCCAATACGCTGCCGATTTTGTTGACGGGTGATAAAGAAGTGCCGGTGCGTTGCTTTGTGGGCGATCTGGGGGTGAAGAACGGTGATGCCACCATCCGCACGCTGATTCTGGATACGGAAAAGCAGGTGATCAACGGCACCGGCAGCATCAACTTCAAGGATGAAAAGATGGACATCCAGTTGACCAGCACGCCCAAAGACAAGAGCCTGGCGGCGTTCCGTGGTCCGATTCTGGTGGACGGCACCTTCAAACATCCGAGCGCACGGCCTGCGGTGGGCCAGTTGGCGGGGCGCAGTGGCGTAGCCGTGGCGCTGGGTGTGTTGGTGAACCCGATTGCGGCGCTGATTCCGCTGATCGATCTGGGCGGCGCCAAAGACACCGATTGCGGCGCGATGATCCACCAGGCTTCGAGCAATTCCACCAAAGACTCGGCCGACAAGGCCAGCAACAAGGTCAAGCCGCAACTGAAGTAAGCGCGCCGCCAGCCCTGGCAAACGCAACAAAAAGCCCGATCAGCGCAGTGCTGATCGGGCTTTTTAACGAGCGCGGCAAGCGGTTTAGCTGCCGATGAGCAGGGTGGCAGCCCAGAACAGGCCCGCCGCCAACGCCATCGAAGCGGGCAGCGTCAGCACCCAGGCCAGACCGATATTGCGTACGGTGGAAACCTGCAGGCCGCTGCGATTGGCGATCATGGTGCCGGCCACGCCAGATGACAGCACATGCGTGGTGGAAACCGGCAAGCCAAACATATTCGCTACGGCAATCGACAAGGCGGCCACAATTTGTGCCGACAGGCCCTGACTGTAGGTCATGCCGGTCTTGCCGATTTTTTCGCCCACGGTTTTTACCACCCGACGCCAACCGATCATGGTGCCGACACCCAAGGCCAGCGCCACCGCCAGAATGACCCAGAACGGCGAGTATTCGGTGGTCAAGGTCAGGTCTTTGCGCAGACGGCTCAGATCCTCTTTGTCCTCAGTCGAAATACCTTTGAGGCCGCCGACCTTTTTGGCCGTGTCATCCAGACACAACAGCGTCTGGCGTACCCGGTTACGGTCATTGGCGGTCAGATCGCGATACGAGTGCACGCCATCCAGCGTGGTCAGCAAATCGGCAATCAGCGGTTCATTCAGTTTGGGGTCACAACGGAAACGCTCGGGCACTTCGCTGGTGGGCGCCTTGCCCAGCGCCAGATAATCGCCCAGCGTGGCCGGATTGCGTTGATAGAACTGGCGCAAATGGATGGCGGCGTCGCGCGTGCGCTCGATCTGGTATGCGGTGGCATCCAGGTCCACCACAAACTTGGCCGGTACGATGCCGATCAAGACCAGCATGATCAGGCCGATGCCTTTCTGGCCATCGTTGGAGCCGTGGGCAAAGCTCATGCACATGGCCGAAACCACCAGCACCAGCCGCGTCCAGAACGGGGGGTGCTTTTTGCCGTCAACCAGTTTGCGTTGCTCGGGCGTCTTGTGCATGCCGGAGAGCGGCCGCAGTTTTTTCAGCGCAAACAACAAGCCGCCAGCGGCCACCACACCGACCAGGGGCGATACCACTAGCGACAAGCCGATATCCACCGCCTTGCCCCAGTTAATGCCATCGCGGATCGAGGTATGCGTCAGCCAGGCGTTGGCCAGGCCCACGCCGAGGATGGAGCCGATCAGGGTATGCGAACTGGAGGCCGGCAGGCCCAGATACCAGGTGCCGAAATTCCACAAAATGGCCGAGGCGAGCAGGGCAAACACCATCACCAGACCGTGGCTGGTGCTGACATTGATCAGCAAATCCACCGGCAGCAAATGCACGATGGCATAGGCCACGCCCAGACCACCCAGCAGCACCCCGGCAAAGTTGAACAGGCCGGACAGCACCACCGCCAGATGTGGCGGCATGGCCTTGGTGTAGATCACTGTGGCAACGGCATTGGCCGTGTCGTGAAAGCCGTTGATAAATTCGAAAGCCAGCACGAACAACAGCGCCAAGGCCAGGCTACACGCCACGTGGAGCGGAATTCCGCTAAAGAGATCAGGCATTTAGAAACAGCAAAGAACGAGAATGGCCGCGATTATCCCAGAAGTCGGCGACGAACGTTGAACTACGTAACAAAATTGTCATGGGCGGTTGACAGGGATCAAACCCGATTGCAAGGCGCGCCGCAAAGCCAGCAAGAAATCCGCCGCAACCGCATCAAGACGAACAAGACACCGACAAATCATTCGCCCAGCTGGGCGGTAGTGCGGCGTAATCGTCAAACTGCGGCTGTTCGTCAAAGGGGTGGCGCAGGCATGCGGCCAGCCGTTGCAACTCGCTCAGGTCGCCTTCGTCGCGTGCTTTGCGGATGGCTTGTTCGGCCAGGTGATTGCGCAGTATGTATTTGGGATTGGCCGCGCGCATGCGGTCGCGCAATGCGGTGGGATCGCTGCGGTCTGCCCGGCTTTGCCACTGGGCAAACCACGCATCGAAGCCGTTACGGTCCAGCACCATGTCACGCAATTGCGGCGGTACGCTGCCGCTTTCGGCAAATGCGGCGTAATCGCTCAGCGTGCGCCAGAACACGGTCCAGTCAGTGCGGCCCGCTTGCAGCAGATTGAACAGATGCGTGAGCGGTTCCCAATCGGCTTCTTGCCAATCCGTATAGCCCAGCTTGCCGCGGAATTGCTCGGCAAAGGCCGCTTCAAATTGCGGCTGGAACTGGTGCAGCGCGGCGATCGCGGCTTCTTTGCTATCCAGTAGCGGCAGCAAGGCTTGCGCCA
The DNA here is from genome assembly GCF_054652575.1 of Silvimonas sp. JCM 19000. NCBI lineage: Bacteria > Pseudomonadati > Pseudomonadota > Betaproteobacteria > Neisseriales > Chitinibacteraceae > Silvimonas > Silvimonas sp. JCM 19000. The sequence continues at coordinate 21,387 of NZ_BAAIHC010000022.1, forward strand.
GCGCTTGCAGATTCCACAAGCCGATCTGCGGTTGCTGGTTATAAGCGTAGCGGCCCGCGCTGTCGGAATGGTTGCAGATATGGCCCGCGTCGTAGCCATCCAGAAAACCGAACGGACCGTAGTCGATGGTCAGACCAAGAATGGACATATTGTCGGTGTTCATCACGCCGTGGCAGAAGCCCACCGCCTGCCATTGCGCCATCAAGCTGGCGGTGCGGCTGATCACGGCTTCAAGCAAGGCATGGTAGGGATTGGCGGCCTCTTTGCATTCCGGGTAATGGTTGACGATGGTCCAGACCGCCAAGGCGCGCAGGCCTTCGTGGTCACCATGGTGGCTGTAGAACTCGAAATGGCCAAAACGCACAAAGGTGGGTGCGGTGCGGGCCACCACGGCGGCGCTTTCTACTGTTTCGCGCCAGACTGGCTCCGGAGCCCCGATCAGGCTGAGTGCGCGCGTGGTGGGAATGCCGAGGCCGTACATGGCTTCGGAACACAGATATTCACGAATGCTGGAGCGCAAGACCGCGCGGCCATCGGCGTGGCGCGAGTAGGGCGTGGGGCCCGCGCCCTTGAGCTGGATTTCCTGGATGACACCGTCGCGGTCAGGCGTTTCGGCAATCAGGATGGCGCGGCCATCCCCCAGTTGCCGCACGTATACGCCAAATTGATGGCCGCAATACACGGTAGCTAGCGGCTGGCTGTCGGCGGGCAAGCGATTGCCAGCCAGATATTCGGCGAGGGCGGGGTGGGCGGCGGGATCAGGATCGAGGTTGAGCGACTCGGCCAGTTCGGCATTCCACAGCAGCAATTGCGGCTCGGGCAGTGGTGTGGGGCGCACCAGCGAATAAAAACGGCCCGGCAAAGCGATGAATCGGGATGCCAGCGGCATGCGGTCGAAGGTATGCTTGCGGTTTTCCAAAGTAGCGCTCAAACCTGAGTGAAATTGTCGGGTATTGTAGCATCCAACGTTTACGAGTTCGACCCATGAGCGAAAAGGCCCCGGTTACCGCTGCAATCCGCGTATTGCGCCAGTTCAAGGCGCCCTATACCGAACATCTGTATGACTACGAAGAAAAAGGCGGCACGACCGTATCGGCGCGTGAACTCGGCGTAGCCGAACACGCTGTGGTCAAGACGCTGGTCATGGAAGACGAAAACAAGCAACCGCTGGTGGTGTTGATGCATGGCGATTGCGAAGTCAGCACCAAAAACCTGGCACGTTTGCGCGGCTGCAAGAGCATTCACCCGTGCAGCCCGGACATTGCCAACAAACACTCCGGTTATATGGTCGGCGGCACTTCGCCTTTTGGCACGCGCAAAGCAATGCCGGTGTATATGCAGGACAGTGTGCTGCAACTGGAGCGCATCTATATCAATGGCGGCAAACGCGGCTTTCTGCTTGGCATGAGCCCGGCCGATGTCCAGCGCATTTTGCAGCCGACGCTGGTCGACGTGGCCATCCGCCACGGCGACGCGGTCTGAACCCTTTAAGAGATCAAGAAGTTATGGCCAATCGACTGAGCAAAATCACCACCCGTACTGGCGACGACGGTACCACCGGCCTGGGTGATGGCAGCCGCGTGCGCAAAGATCACCAACGTGTGCACACGCTGGGCGAAGTGGATGAACTGAATAGCCAGATCGGCGTTGTGCTGGCCGAAGATTTGCCCGCCGCCGCCCGCGATGTGCTGGTGCGGGTGCAACATGATCTGTTCGATATGGGCGGCGAGTTGTGCATCCCCGGCCGCGTGGCGCTGACTGACGCCCAGCTGCAACGGCTGGAAGACGCCGTGGCGACCTTCAATGACACGCTGCCACCGCTCAAGGAATTTATTCTGCCCGGCGGCAGCCGTGGGTCAGCCGCCTTGCATGTGGCGCGTTGTATATGTCGCCGGGCGGAGCGCGCCGTGGTTAGCCTGGCGCAGACCGATGAGGTAGCGCCGCACACCGTGCGCTATCTGAATCGGCTGTCCGATCTGCTGTTTGTGCTGTCGCGCGTGGCCAACCGCCATGTCGGCCTGGCGGATGTGCTATGGCAGCCTGGCTTGAACGCCTGAAGCCGGCGCGATGCTGGCCTTTCTGAACCGACAACCGCCTCTGACAAAACAAGAATAATGCGTGATATGAACTTCTCCGGCTGGCGTTCCGCCGCTGCGGCGCGTTTGCCCGTGGTGCCCACTGTATTGCTGCTGCTGTTGGTGCTGGCCTGGGTTATGCCCGGCCTGATCGGGCATCAGCCCTGGAAGCCGGACGAGGGCTACACCTTTGGCCTGGTGCAGCATATTGCAGCCACGGGCGATTGGGTGGTGCCCACCCTGGCGGGCGAGCCCTTTATGGAAAAGCCGCCGATCTTTTTCATCACCGCCAGCTGGTGTCTGCAAGCGTTTGGCGGCGTGTTGCCGCTGCATGATGCGGCGCGGCTGGCCGCCGGGTTCTGGCTGACGTTGGCGCTGGCCGGCATCGCGCTGGCGACGCGGCAGGTGTATGGCAAACAGGCCGGGCGCTGGGCCATCCTGGTGCTGCTGGGTTGCCTCGGCCTGCCGCTGCGTGGCCACCAGCTGATTACCGATATCGCATTGTTTGCCGGAGTGGCCTGGGGCATCTACGCCAAGCTGCTTGCGCCCACGCGGCCGCTGCTGGCCGGGGTCTTGCTGGGCTGCGCGGGTGCCGTGGCCTTGCTGGCCAAAGGCTTGCTCGGGCCGGGCCTGATTGGCCTGACGGCGCTGGCGTTGCCGGTATTGAGCCCGACCTGGCGCAATCGTCGCTATGCGCTGACGCTGGGCCTGGCCGTGCTGGTGGGGCTGCCGCTGCCCGCCTTGTGGATGTGGAGCCTGTATCAACGCAGCCCTGAACTGTTCAATGTCTGGTTCTGGGTCAATAACCTCGGGCGCTTTAATGGCACCGCGCACCTTGGGCCGCACGCGCAGCATCTGTTTTATTTCCGCACCTTGCCGTGGTACGCCTTTCCCGCTTTGCCATTGGGGCTGCTGACGCTGTGGCGGGCCAGCCGTGGCACCGTGCGTATTGCCGGATCGGCCTTGCTGCCGGTGCTACTGGCATTTGTGGTGGGCCTGACCGTGTTGAGCCTGGCCGCCGATGCGCGCGAGCTGTACACCATGCCCTTGCTGGCGCCGCTGGCCATCCTGGCGGTCGGCGCGCTGGTGGAATATCCGCAAGCGATGTTGCGCTGGCGCGTAGCCTCGGGCGTGGCACTCACGCTGAGTGTGGTGTTGGTGCTGCTGATCATTGTTTGCGGTTTTGCCCTGGCCAGCGGGGCCCCGGCAGGATTGACGCACTGGCTTACCACGCGCCGCTTTGTCGGTTGGCAGCCGCAATGGCATTGGCAGGGCTGGCTGGCCTATGGCCTGATCCTGCTGCTGGTGGCCGCCGCGTGGCGACGGGTGAACGCGGGCACGCCCGCAGGCTTTGTCTGGCGTTGGTTTTTGACGGTGGTGCTGCTGTGGGGCGGATTGTCCACGCTGTGGCTGCCGGCGTTTGATCACGTCATGCGTTATCGCGAAACCTTCTTGCAGTTGCAACCGCGCCTGGCGCAACTGCAACAACAGCACCAATGCGTGGCCAGCTACCGCTTTGGCGAACCCCAACGCGCCATGCTCGACTACTACGACCACTTCCGCACCCTGCGCATCGAAACCCAGCCCGCGGCGTGGGATTGCCAATGGCTGCTGTTTGGTAGCGAAGACGGCGATCTGCCAGCCATGGTGACCGCGCACCAGCTGCAACCGGTGCAAGTAGTGGTCCGCCCGGGCGACGCCCGCGATCGCTTTATGCTGTTCAAGCTACCGGACACAGTGAATGCGCTGTGGCCGCGAGATGAGATACGCCGGGCGGTGGGTAAGTAATTGCAGTGCTCCGGCCCACCAACCGACGTGTTGGGCCGGACCATCAGCTAGCGAGCGGCTCATCTGCGACCTATAAGCAATTTAGGGAGTTTGCATTGGAAGGGAATGATATGGCGAGGATATTGGCGTCATTGTTCTGGGGCGTATCCGCGTTCACTTTTGGTTCTGATTGGGCGTACCTGTCGGGCAACGAAGCGCGTTCTCTCTATATTGACTTGGCATCGATTCGGCTGACAGGAAGCATCGAGTCGGCATGGTTTGGGTATGAGTTCCGCCCTGCGCAATCAGGCGAGCAAGGCGAGCCGCCTCATACAGGCTTGAGAAATAAGGTTGAAGTGGATTGTGCAAAAAATTTGATCCGCTCTAACGCGCTTTATTCTTATGACGCTATGGGCAATGTGGTTGGTTCGAAAGTAGTGTCTTCCGTTTGGACTGAGCCGATTCCAGACAGCACAGGCGATCAGATGGCGACGGCGTTGTGCCGCACGAAGCGCTCCGTGCTAGGGCAGGGGCGGATTCGGGGAACGACGCCGGACAAGTTTCAGGATTTTATGTATCGACAGCGCCTTGAGGCATCTTTGCCTGCGCGCAATATGCAGTCCGATTAGTAGTCGGAAGCGTCTTGGAAAGTCCCTTGGTCCGTTGAGGTCGCCCCGGCTGAAATCGTCCCAAAACGGATGGTTAAGGTCGCCTTTACAACGATTTGGGGGAAGGATGCATTGGCTGTATTCCCGACAGCCATAGAGGACCCGGGCAATGTTCCGGGCCGTCCGTAAGGCCCAATAAAAAAACCACCCCGCAGGGTGGTTTTTTTTGTGGTGCAGCAGTGGCTCAATCCACCAGTTCTTTCGCTGCGCCCACCTGGTCTTTGTAGGCGTCAAAGATGCCTTTGAGCGCGTCGGCCATGCTGGTGCTGGGTGCCCAGTTCAGGTCGGTTTTGGTGTTGTCGATTTTCGGAACGCGGTTTTGCACGTCCTGGTAGCCCTTGCCGTAGTACTCGGCGGACGTGGTTTCCACCACTTGCACCTTGGCCACGCCGTCGGCGTATTCCGGGTATTGCTTGGCCAGGTCAACCATCATGCTGGCCAGGTCGCGCACCGAATAGTTGTTGGTCGGGTTGCCGATGTTGTAGATCTGGCCGGTGGCGATGCCGTCCTTGTTTTCGATGATCTTCATCAGCGCATCGATGCCGTCATCGATATAGGTGAAGGCGCGCTTTTGATGGCCGCCGTCTACCAGCTTGATGGTTTCGCCGCGGGCGATATGGCCGAGGAACTGGGTGATCACACGGCTGGAGCCTTCCTTCGGTGTATGGATGTTGTCCAGACCGGCGCCGATCCAGTTAAACGGCCGGAACAGCGTGTAGTTAAGGCCGGCTTCCATGCCATAGGCGTGGATGACGCGATCCATCAGTTGCTTGGAGCAGCTGTAGATCCAGCGCGGCTTGTTGATCGGGCCGCAGATCAGTTCCGAATTGTCCGGATCAAATTCTTCGTCATGGCACATGCCGTACACCTCAGAGGTGGACGGGAACACCAGATGTTTTTTGTACTCAACTGCCTGCCGCACGATAGGCAGGTTGGCTTCGAAATCGAGCTCGAATACGCGCAGCGGGGCGTTGACATAGGTGGACGGGGTGGCAATGGCCACCAGCGGCAGCACCACGTCACACTTCTTCACGTGGTATTCGATCCACTCTTTATTGATGGTGATGTCACCTTCAAAGAAGTGGAAACGCGGATGATCCAGGAACTCACCAATCTTGTTGGTGTACATGTCCATGCCGAACACTTCCCAATCGGTGGTTTCGAGAATGCGTTTGGTCAGATGGTGGCCGATAAAGCCATTAACACCGAGGATCAACACTTTTTTCATGGGTTCACTTCCTTAGTAGGCAACAGCGGCAGCACGCCGCCAGCATAGCGAGCAAGGCTGGACGCGGACAGCTTGTGGCCGTCGAGTTCAGCATCCAGCAGCTGCAGCACACTGCCATCCGGCGTGGTCAGCAGCAGGTTTTTATCATCGGCGGCAATCATACCTTGATCGCCCGTAGCGTTACGTAACGGTAAGACACGCGTGCGCCACAGCACCAGACGGCCGGCCGGAATATCGGCAAAAGCACCGGGGTAGGGGCGGGTTACCGAGCGCACCAGATTGTGGATGCGCGCCGCGCCCTGGTGCCAGTCGATGCGGCCGTCTTCGGCCTTGCGACCCCCAAAATAGCCACCCTGGCTCAAGTCTTGCAGCCGCAATTGTTCGGTGCCGGCCAGCAATTGCGGCACAGCGCGATACAGGCAGATTTCGGCGGCAACGGTGACTTTCTCAAACACTTCTTGCGCCGTGTCATCCGGCAGGATGGGCACCGCTTGCTGGTCCACAATCGGGCCGTTGTCGGGCTTGATGTTCATCACATGCAGCGTGGCGCCGGTTTCGCTTTCGCCATGGATAATGGCCCAGTTCACCGGCACCCGGCCGCGATATTGCGGCAGCAAGGAGCCGTGCATGTTATAGGCGCCGCGGCGCGCGCTGGCCAGCAGCGGCGCTTTGAGCATATGGCGGTAATAGAACGAAAACAGAAAGTCCACATCGAGCGCGGCCACTTGCGCCTCGACCTCAGGCGTATTCGGGTCCGCCGGGGTGATATAGGGAATATCGTTTTCCTGGCACACCTGCGCGACCGAGCCAAACCAGATGTTCTCAGCCGGGTTGTCCTGATGCGTAACCACTAATTCGACTTTGACGCCACGCGCCAGCAGCACTTTGAGGCAACGCACGCCCACATTGTGATAGGCAAAGACGACGGCGCGGCTCATTCGGCGTCCTTTTGCTGCAGGATGGCCGAGACCAGGTAGCGCGGGCGCTGGCGGACTTCGTGATAGATGCGGCCGATGTACTCACCCAGCAGGCCAATGCCGAACAGCGCCAGCCCGATCAGAAAGAAAGCGATGGCAAACAAGGTAAACAGCCCGCCCACTTCCGGCCCGATAAAGATGCGACGCAGAATCAGCACCACCACCAGTACCGAAGAGGCAAACGACACCCCCATACCCACCATCGAAAACGCCTGCAACGGCACGATGGAGAAACCGGTCATCAAGTCAAAGTTCAGGCGGATCAGGCTGTACAGCGAATACTTGGATTCACCGGCGTGGCGTTCTTCATGCCCCACCGTCACTTCCGTCGGGTTTTGCGAAAACGAATACGCCAGGGCCGGAATAAACGTGTGCATCTCGGCGCATTGATTGATGGTATCGACAATGCGACGGTCATAGGCGCGCAGCATGCAGCCCTGGTCGGTCATCTTGATACGGGTCAGTTTCTCGCGCAGGCGGTTCATGGCGCGGCTGGCCACGTGGCGCCACACCGAATCATTGCGCTGCCGGCGGATCGAGCCGACGTAGTCATAGCCCTGGTCCATCTGGTCCAGCAGCGTTTTGATGTCTTCCGGCGGGTTTTGCAGATCAGCGTCCAGCGTCACGATCTGTTTGCCGCGCGAATATTCAAAGCCCGCCAGAATGGCGCGATGCTGACCAAAGTTGCCGTTGAACAACACCACGCGCGTCACATCGGGCCGCTTGTGAAACTGGTCGGCCAGGATGGCGGGCGATTTATCGCGGCTGCCGTCGTTAACAAAGATGATCTCGTAGCTTTTGCCCAGCGCGTCCAGCGCCGGGTACAAGCGGTCAAACAGCGCTTGCAGGCCGGATTCTTCGTTGTAAACCGGGATAACTATCGAAACGAGGGGTGCGCTCATATCAGGCTTTATAGTGCATTGTCATTAAAGGTCGCGGCCGCCCGGCATCTGGCATGGGCGGCGCGACGGTGTTTCTGTGCGGCCAGGCTTATTTGAGGACGGCGCGCAACACGCTGCTGAGCACACTGCAGACGCGAGTCACATCGCTGTCCTGCATGGCCGGGAACAAGGGCAGCGAAATCGTGCTGGCGCCCACGTGTTCCGCGTGCGGGAACATGCCTTCGGCAAAGCCGCGCGCGCGATACAGGCTGAACAAATGCAGCGCCGGGTAATGGATGCCCACGGCGATGCCCTGAGCGTGCATGCGCGCGATAAAGTCGGCGCGGCCGGTGTTCATCTGCGCCAGCGGCAACAGCGGCTGGAACATATGCCAGTTGCTATCGGCCGATTGCAGCGGCAGCTCCAGCCCCAGGTTGCGGTCGATCTGGGCGAAGTACATGTCGGCCAGTGCTTTGCGGCGGGCATTGAAGGCATCCAGATGCTTGAGCTGACCCAGGCCGACGGCGGCCGATACATCGGTCATATTGTATTTGCCGCCGGGCAGATCGCAGTCCATGGTGCCGTCGGCAAAGCGCGTTACGCCTTGCAGACGCCACTTTTCAAATTCGCGCGCTTCTTCCTCGTTATTCATGACCAGGGCGCCGCCTTCGGTGGTGGTCATGTTCTTGTTGGGGTGAAACGAGATCGAACACAAATCGCCAAAGCTGCCGACGCGCTGGCCTTGCCAGGTGGCACCTTGCGATTGCGCCGCATCTTCCAGCACACGCAAGCCGTGCTTGTGGGCAATGGCGTACAAGCGATCACGATCCACCGGCAAACCGGCCAGATCCACTGGCAGGATGGCCTTGGTGCGCGGCGTGATGGCCGCTTCGAGCTTGTCCAGATCGATATTGCGCGTGGCCGGATCAATATCCACCAGCACCGGGGTGGCACCGGCATTGATGATGATATTGGTGGTGGCCACCCAGGTCATCGGCGTGGTGATGACTTCGTCGCCCGCGCCGATGCGCATCAGACGCAGCGCGATTTCCATGGCGCCAGTGGCCGAATTGACCACGCGCACCGGGCGACCGCCAAAGTATTCCGACAGGCCAGCCTCCAGCAATTTGACCTTGGGGCCGCTGGTAATCCAGCCGCTGCGCAGCACATTGGCGACGTCGGCGATGGTGTCTTCGTCGATGCTGGGACGGGTAAAAGGCAGGTATGCAGTCATGATTTGAACTTAGCTCCGGGCAACCAGATAGACGCCGACAAGAATGATGGCCACGCCGGACAGCTTTTGAGTAGACAGCGCCTCCCCAAATAACTGCCAGGCCAGAAAAACGTTGACGACGTAGCCGAGCGACAGCATGGGATAGGCCACGCTCACTTCCACGCGCGACAGCGCCAGGATCCACACCACCAGGCTGATGGCGTAGCAGCACAGGCCGCCAAAGACAAAGGGATTGGTGGCAATCTGCCAGCCTATTGGCACTGCATTGCTGATCGAAAAATCAAAATGCCCCACCTGGCGGGTGCCGGCTTTGAGCAGCAATTGAGCGGCGGCATTCAGCAATACGCCAAAAACAATCAGTGCAAATTCAGCAAGTTTCATGGTTTGACGATCACAGTGCGACGCGGGTCGCTGACTGCAACGCGCATGGCCAGGCCACGCTGCTGCAAATGTTGATAAATGTCTTTTGACACCACTGCCATCGGCTGTGGTTCTTTGTTCCAACGCGCCATAAAGGCATCCAGCGTCATGAACTTGTCGGGCTCGGATTTTTGGCCCATGGCAAATTCATCGGTGTATTCCACAAACTGCAGCGTGCGCTTTAAATAAAACGGCAGGCTCTGATCGTAATAGCCGATGGCATACAAGGTGGTTTGCGGCGACATCTGCCGTTGCATGTCTTGCGCCAGGTAAAACGCGCTATTGGTATGCGCATACGATTCATGGCCCAGCATCGGCAATTGCAATCCCACCAAGGCGCCACCGGCCATGGTGGCAATCGCCAGGCAGTTGCGGCCTTTATTCGCCAGCCAGAAAGTAACCACCCCCGTCGCCAATAACACGATGCCTGCCGGAATCAACCAGTCGGCAAAGGCGGCATTATAAATCTGCGGCGTTTTTTCGCTACTGAGCTTTGCCACCCACGGCACGGCCACCAGCGTGGCCACGCCGGCCAGCGACAACCAGCCCAGATGCCAGCGCAAGGCCCGCGACGACAGCCGCGCCAGCACTTGCGCGCTCAGCATGGCCAGCGCCGGAAAAATGGGCAGGATGTACGACGGCAATTTGGAATCAGAGCGCGAAAAGAACAGAAAAATAAATACCGCCCAGATCAGCAGAAATCGATTGGGCTGGAAGTGTTCCGCAGCAGACTTAGCCCAGCCCTGGCGTAATGCTTGCGGCAATACGCTCAGCCATGGCATAGAACCCGCCAGCAAATACGGCACGAAATACCACCAGGCGCCGGTGCGATTGTGTTCGGTGGTCAGAAAGCGCTGGAAATGCTCGTGGATAAAAAAGAAGTAGGCGAATTCAGGATTGGCGTGCGAAACCGCCACAAACCACGGTGCGGTAATCAGCAACAGCAGCAATATACCTTTGCCGATATGCAATTTAAGCCACAGTCGCGCATCCAGATTGATAAGCGAATACAGCAGCAGAACCGCACCCGGCAACACCAGACCGATCAGGCCTTTCGACAAAATGGCCAGCGCCATTGCGGCCCAGCACAACAACATGTAATTGCGGTTTTCGTTTTTGCTGGCGGCGTCGCGTTGCGCCAGCATGAACGCGCCCATGGCCACACTCATAAAGGCGCTCACGCCCATATCGAGCGAATTGAAATGGCCGTTGGCCATCCACCACGTGCAGCTGCCCAGCACCATGGCGGCAATCATGCCAACGCGCTCGCCCCATAATTTGCGGCTGACAAAAAAAGCGAACAGTACGGCGGCAAAACCGGTCAGGCCGGTCCACAGGCGGGCGGCAAATTCGTTCTGGCCCAGCACGCTGTAACTGGCGGCCGTGGCCCAGTATTGCAGTGCGGGTTTCTCAAAATACTTGATGCCATTAAGGCGCGGCGTCAGCCAGTCGCCGCTGACCACCATTTCACGCGCAATCTCGGCGTAGCGGCCTTCGTCCGGCGTAATCACCTTGCGATAGCCCAGGGTGCTGAACCAGATCACGGCAAACAGCAGCAAGGCCAGCCAGCGCGCGGCGCGGCTCTGAACAAACTGATTCATAAGAAGTGAGAGTGGCCGAAACCGCGCATTGTACCCGATGCCGCTGGCCTTGGCGGGCGCCGCGCTAGCCCGCTATTGCTTGTTGATCCCGCTGGCGTTTGGCCAATGCGGCTTCGGCTGCGGCCAATTCCAGTTGCACTGCGGCCAGACGGTCGGCTTCGGGTGTTTGCTCCAGTCGGGCCAGTGCTTGCATCAGCCGGTTGGAGCCGATCTGTCCGGCGATGCCTTTGGCGCTATGCGCGTGGCGGATGCGATCTTCGGTGCTGGTGTCATCCACAAAGGCGTCCATCAAAGCGGCAATGCGATCCAGCCCGCGCCGCGCAAAATTCATGGCTTTGGGGATGTCGTAGCCCAGTGCTTCGGCCGCTTCTTCCAGGTTGAGCGGTTGCGAGCTAGGTGGAATCGGGCTGCCGCTGCGTGGCTTGCCCGCGATGGCTTCGAGCAGGGCGGCACGAGTAAACGGCTTGCCAATCCAGCGATCGACACCGGCCTCGCTCAACTCGGCTTCATCCAGCGAGTGGCCGGCGCTGACCAGCAAGAACACACCCTTGAAGCCGAGCTTGCGCACGCTGCGGGCAAACTGCACGCCAGTCATGAACGGCATGTGGAAGTCGGCGGCGATGGTGTCGATTTCGGGGTGCTCGCGCCACAAGCCGAGCGCATCGATGCCATCCTCGGCCGCCAGCACGGTCGCACCGGCACGGGTAAGGATGTCGCTGAGCAAATCACGGTTGATCGGCTGGTCTTCGGCGATCAACACCGTGCGACCTTCCAGCTTGTCTTGCCAGCGCGCCACCGGCGAACGTTCTTCGGCCGCTGCGGTGGGGGTGACCGGGACATGCACACTAAACGTGGTGCCGATGCCGGGCTCGCTGGCGAGCTGGATGTGGCCCCCCATCAAGCGCGCAAAATCGCGGCAGATCGACAAACCCAGGCCCGCACCACCGGCGCGACGGCCCGCGGCGGCTTGTTCGAACGGGGCGAACACCAGTTCCGCGTCTTGCCGCGAAATGCCGGGGCCGGTATCGCTGACGTGGGCGCACAGCCAATGACCGTCTGCGCGTTCCTCATGCGCCAGGTGCACGCTGACCGAGCCTTCGTCGGTCAGCTTGATGGCGTTGCCGATCAGATTGACCAGAATTTGGCGCCATTTATTGGCATCCAGCCGAAACCAGCCCTGCGCCTCCACGCTAATTCCAAACGCCAACCCGCGCCGCGCGGACTGTTCATGAAACAAACCGTGCAATTGCCGCACCAGCGTGCTGATCGACATCGGCGTTTCATACAGTTTGACGTGACCGGCTTCCAGTTTGCTGGCGTCGAGCACGTTGCCGATCAGGCTTAGCAAATAATCGCCGCTATCGCCGATGCGCGACAGCCACTGTGCTTGCGGCGTGGTCAGCGCGCGTTCGTCCTGCAAGCGCTCCACATAACCCAGAATGGCGGTCAGCGGGGTGCGGATTTCATGGCTGACGTGGGCCAGGAAGGTGGTCTTGGCGCGATTGGCCGCTTCGGCCTCGTAGCGCGCGGCTTCCAGTTCGGCGGTACGTTGCTGCACCAGCGCTTCGAGGTGGCCGGCCTGGGCTTCCAGATGCAGGCGGTAGGCGGTTTCGGCCGCTTCTTTGCGTTGGCGCAGATCGCGCACGCGCAAAGCCATCGCCACGCTGAACAGCAGCATTTCAATAATGATGCCGTAGAAGATAAAGCGATAAGTGAAGGCGGTATGCTCGATCAGGCCGTAATCGCGCAAACCCCAGGTCACCACCAGCGACACTGAATAAGTGGCCCACGCCGCCAGAAACAACCAGGCCCCGCCAATGCCCGCGCGGATGGCTTTGATGCTGGCGGCGATGTAGATCAAAAAGCCGATGCCGCCCAGGTTGAGCGCTTCCAGCGCAAACTGGTCATGCCCGGTCAGTGCGGCAATGCTGCTGACCAGGCCGACCGCCGCAATGATCTGCAAGGCCCAATCCAGCGTGCGACTGAGCTTGATGGTTTGCAGATAGTGGCGCACAAACTGCGCGGCGCAGATGTAGTAAAGGCCGCTGCAGAAAAACAGCGCGGTATAGCTGAAATGGCCGTTCCACAACAACAGCGGCCAGACCCCGGTGGCGCTGTGGAACGACACCGTCAGCATCACCAGATTGAGCCCGTAAAACAGAAACGCTTTGTCGCGGGTGGCGGCAAAGCCGATGAAGGCGGCAAAAGCCACCAGCGCCATCATGCCTATCATGCCGCCCAGCAAAAACATCTCATGGGTATTGGCGCGGGCAAACGCGCTGTGGCTCCAGATGCGCACCGCCGAATAAATCGGGCCCGCCATGTCGGCATGGTCGTTAAAGACCACGCGCATCAGATATTCGTTTTGCGCTTGCGGCGGCAAGGTGTCAGGAAAGGCGGGGCGGATGGTGGGCAGCGGGCGGCTTGCTTCGGTTTCGCTGCTGGCAAAATCCTGCTTGCGCCAGGCAAGCTGGCTACCGGCCGGACGCGAATACAAGGTAACGCGGCCGATCAGGCCGTCGGTGTATTCCACGCGTACCGGCAAACTGGCGGCGCTGCTGTTGCGCAATTCAAAGCGGAACCACCAGGCATCGCGGCTATAACCGCGTGAACGCGCCATGCCCTGCGGCGCGCGGAAATGACCTTGCTGCAATTGCTGCGCCGCTTGCTCGATGTCGGCGTTGCGACTGGGGTCCTGCCACAGGGTCAGGTCGCGGTCGATTTCGATGCCGTCGGTGCTCGGGCTGACGTCGAGGGCGTAAGCCAGCTGCGGTAGCGCCAAGGCCGCCAGCAGCACCCACAAACCCCAAAATGACGCGCAACGCCAGCGCCAGCCTGAAAAAACCATCCCGATCCCGTGTGTTCTCAAAGTGTCTGATTGTAAGGCTGTGCCTTACCGCGCGACATGTGTACATGGATTAGCCATGGCGAGCAATGCTTATCTATGTCGTTGTCATGGAACAACACGGCACGGCAAGCGCACTGCGCAAAGGGTACTGCGGGTTGTTCCACGCCGGTTTGACCCCGTTGATTGAGGCATCTACGCAACGCTTGCGTTTAATGACAATGGCTTGCAGCAGCATGCCCATTATCATCACCGCCGACAAAAAATTATTGTAAGGGTGTTGTCTGATGAGTAAGCCGATCTGGTCCGATGCCGCGCTCGATGCCTTGAAGCGTACCGGCGACCCGCTGGCCGACGCCTGCATGGCCGCTTTGATTGCCCACGGCGAAAGCGCGCACGCCAATGCCGTGCTCAGCCAGATGGAAACCGATGCAGCGTGGCCGCAAGATATCCCGCCTGAATTACGCGCGTATCTCGACGCGACCGCCGGTTTGCCCGCCAGCGTGGATCTGCGCCGCATCGAAAGCGCCCAGGCTTTCTTTACCGCGTTTGGCGTCCAGTTTGGCGTGAGCTTGCTGTGCCGATCATTGCCGGTGTTGTACGCCGGCAAAAAAGGCGGCGCGCAAGTGCTGGCGTCCACCGGCAAGCTGACTAATCAGTTCCAGCGCCGCGCCTCCGAGACCTTGCGCTTTATTCTGAATGCCGCTGAACCTGGCGGGCTGGCCCCCGGCGGCAAAGGTTTGCTGACCATCCGCAAAGTGCGTCTGATGCATGCGGCCATCCGCTATTACGCCAAGCGCACGCACGGTTGGCCCGCCAAAGACTGGCCCGCAGAGTGGGGCGAGCCGGTTAACCAGGAAGAACTGGTGGGCACCATGCTGGCGTTTTCGCTGGAAGCGGTGGCCGGTTTGCGCGCGATGGGCGTCAAGGTGAGCAAGCAGCAAGAAGAAGATCAGCTCTATCTGTGGAAGACCATCGGCCTGGTGCTGGGCATCGTGCCGCAGGCCATGCCGCGCCACGCCAGCGACGGCCAGCAGATCTGGAAGGCGCTGGGACGGCGCAACTTCGGTCCGTCCGAAGCCGGCCACATGCTGACGCAATCGCACGTCGCCTTTCTGCAAGACAATCTGCCGCACGAAATGCGCGGACTGGTGCCCGATCTGATGACGCAACTGCTGGGGCGCAAGGTCGCCGCCATGTTGGGTTTGCGTGCCAGCGTGTGGTGGGATTGGTTGATTGATCTGGCGCGCGTGATCTTCCGCATCAAATCGCGCCTGGCCGGTAGCTCGCATAGCGTCGAAAGCTTTATGGGGCGTTATGGCGAAACGCTGATGGAAGCATTGCAAAAATACTGGGCCGGGCCAAATCCGGGACGGCCGTTCCAGCTGCCGGACCAGGCTTTGCATCCGGTACTCCCAACCTCACCCGTCACCGCTTCCGCACAGGTCTGATCATGTCCGCTTTATTGAATACCGCCGCCAACGACCCGAACGCCTGGTTTAATACCCTCAGCGTGGATGGCAGTCATTACACTTTGCTGCAGCTGGGCTTTTTTGCCGTAGGTTGTTTGCTCTGGGTAGTGGCCTATGTGTACGTGCTGCTACAGGCGCACAAATTCAAAGTCGTGGAAATGGCCGTGCTGGCCGGCGCCAGCAATCTGGCATGGGAATTTGTCTGGGGCGTCTTGCTGCGCACCGATATGGGCGTGTTCCTGGTCTGGACTTATCGCGCCTGGCTGTTCTTTGATCTGTTTATCTTCTGGCAAATCATCAAGCTGGGGCACGAGCAGTTCACCACACCCCTGTTCAAGCGCAGCTACAACTGGATTATCGGCGCGACGGTGCTGTTCTTTGTGTTGGTGTATTGGGGCATGACCCAGTCGGGCATCGATACCCCGATCGGCGCGCGCTCGGCGTATGTGTGCCAGTTTGTGATCAGCGTGCTGTGCTTTGTGTTGTTGGCGCAGCAACCGTCCACCGTCGGATATGCCTGGCGCATTACATGGCTGCGTAGCCTGGGCACTTTGCTGGTGTCGGTGTTTATGCTGCTGCATTACCCGCATGACGTGTTCTTGCTGGTGTTGTGCGCCGGCTCGACCGTGCTGGATGGGGCGTATTGCTGGCTGTACTGGAAGGGTGCCGAGGTTAAGGCGGCGCGCTTGGCGCTGGCGACGCAAGCTGCGCCAGCGGCCGCCTGATTGCAAGGGCGTGCGCAACAAAACGGGCGTCTGGCCATGCCGCCAGACGCCCGTTTTTTTTGTCGCCGTATGCTCCGCTCAGGCGGCGGGATAAGCGCCGTGGCGTCGCAGTTCCGCCGCCAGCATCCCCAGCAAGGCCATCATCACCATGGCGTAGAACGAAGTGGTCATCGCCACGATAAACAATACTTCCGTCCAGCCAAAGATAAAGAAACCGCCCGCCAAAGCCAGCCCCATGCGCGCCAATCCAGCCACTTGCGGTAGCGGGCTGTTGCGAAAACGCCAGAACAGCAAAGCCGGGCCCAGATAGACGGCCAGCAAGCACAGCGCGCCGATCAGACCGGTTTCGGCCAATGCCGAGATCAATTCGTTATGCGCGTGCGAAAACGACGAAGCCAGCGGGCTGATCACACCTTGCTGGGCCAGCGTTTCCAGCGTCGGCTTGAGCAGGCCTTTGCCCACGCCCAGCCACGGATGTTGCGCAAACACATGCAGCGCGCTTTGCCAGAGTTGCGTGCGCAAGCCGATCGAGGTGTCGCGATTGCCGTGCGCCATCAACTGTAAATCGCTGGATGCCGCCTGAAAGCGCGAGGCAAACATCGGATCGAATTGCGCCAGCAAAAAGCCGGTCAGCAAGATCAGCAGCAGCAAGGACATCCACGCGCGCCACGGCATGCGCAGCAATACCGCAAACAAAGGTAGTGCGACCCAACCGCCGCGCGAAGCCGACAGCACGCTGGCGGCCAGACCTGCCACCGCGCCGATCATGGCCAGGATATCCACGCGCGACGGCTGTCGCCAACGGCTGATGCCATACAAGGGCAGCACGCCAAGCAACAGGGCGATGTCGCCATAAGGAATGGCGTTGGTAAAGGCATTGGCGGCGCGCGGCTCACCGGTGCTGTGCATAAACCACAGCCCCACCGTCAGGGCGACAATGGCGCCGATGCTGCTGCTCACGCGCAGCAGACGCACACTAACGCCGGGCAGGCTGGCGATGGCAAACGCAACCGGGATTGCGCCCAGAAAGCGCAGTTGCGCGTCAAACGCCCGGGGCAACACGCCGGGCATGGTGCCCACCTGAAACGCCACCAGCAGTGGCCATGCCACAAAGCCGAGCAGCGCCCAGCGCCAGTGACGCGGTGGCATATGCGGTCGCGCAATGATCAGCCACGCCGTGCTCGACAGCAGCATCAATGCCAGACAGGCATTGGTTACACCACGCAAAGACAGAATGCTGAACAAGCCGAGCAAGAGCAGCGCGCCCAGCCATAAGCTAAAGCCAGATTGCAGGCGCGGATGGCGCGTGAGCAGGGCGGCGTTCATGCGACCTCCTGCCAGGCGTTCAGCAGTGCTTGCGCGTGCGCACGGGTGCCGGTGGCATAGCTGATATGGCTGGCGGGCTCCGCCAGTCTGGCTGTGCCCTGATCGACGCGCGCAACCGCCGTGGCTACTGCACGCGCCAGGCCCGCGGCATCGTCGGCGGCAAAATTGATCTGCGCGGCGTCGTCCAGCACTTCGGTGCTGCCGATGCCATTAGCCAACAACACCGGCGTGCCACACAGCACTGATTCAATGCCGACCAGGCCGAACGGCTCATAGCTCGAGGCCAGCACGGTGAAATCAGCGGCCTGATAAATCTGTTCGATATCCGCGTGATAACCAAAATACTGCACATTGCGCCAGGTGCGCGGCAGCGGGCGGCCGACCACGGCCAGCATCACCGGCAAATCCGTCGACTCAAAAAAACGCGCCAGCGCGGGCAGGCCTTTGCGTTCATGCGAAGAGGAGGGGAAGGCAAACACGATGCGATCATCAGGCCAGCCCAGCTTGTGCCGTAGCGCGCTGCGCTGCGCGGCGCTGACCGGGGCAAACCGTTGCGCCGCAGCGGGCGGGTAAATCACGCGGATTTTAGCCGGGGCAACCCCGTAATCGTCGATCAGCTCGGTCTGCATGGCGCGGGAATGCGCCACGATCAAGCGCGCGCTCTGGTAATGCGCGCGTTCCAGCTTGATCTGCATGCGGTCCTTGCTGGTTTCCGCTTTGTGGGTGGCGCGCATAAAGCCCAGATGCGTGCCGCCGCAGATGGCGATATCGGCCGAAGCAATGCGATTGCAGCCGATCAGCAAATCCACGCCCGCCTGCCGTTGGCGTTTGGGCAGGCGCGCAGCAAACCACGCGTCGCGATAACGCGCGGGCAGCCAGCGCACATTGATCTGCTCGCGCTGCACCTGCTGGCTGGCCGGCAAAGCGAGATCAAAGCGCTTGGCAAAAAACACCGGCTTGATGCCGAGTGCTGTAAAACCGTCGACCAGGTCCATTGCATAGCGCTCTATACCGCCGCTCAAGCGCAAGGCGTGGGAGGAAATACCTAATTTCATTGCAGACCTGTGAAGGGCGTCAGCGTTGGGTGCGCCAAAAATATTCTTGATTGCTGCGACTAACAACCATGCCATCCCACAAAACGGGGACGGCCGCGAGCATAACCCCCAATGCGCCCCGTGGACAATGGCGGCTGCCGCCAGGTGTGGCTGGCTGCGGCCAGGATGCTTGCCGGCGCGGCCATCGGGTATCGCTATGTACGGATCAGACGCTTGCGCCGGGCATGGGCCGATTGATGCTGGCACTTGCAACGATCGCCGCCGCAATTACATCAGTCTATGTTGTCGCGGCCAGCGTTTATGCTTCAATCATGCCCCATGACCTTGCCAGTGGATGTTGCCCCTATGACCAGCCCGTCACTTCCGTTGTTGCCCGCCCGCCAATTGTGGCAACAAGGCCAGCCCGCTGCCGCTTTGGCTTTGCTGCAGGACTGGCTGGACAGCGGCGCGTATGACACTGATGCGCTGATCCTGGCCGGGCTGTGCGCCGCGCAATTGCTCGATACCGAACAGGCGCGCCTGCATTGGGAACGCGTGCTGGACCAGCAACCCGGAAACGCCGTGGTGCATTTCAATCTGGGCGTGATGTACCGCAGCCTGGGCGACGCAGTGCAAGCCGAGGCGCATTACCGCATGACGTTGCTGGCGGACCCGGGCAATGCACTGGCCTTGCTCAACCTGGGTATCTTGCTGGCCGAACATCAACAGCCGGGCGTGGCCGAATCCTGCTTTTTGCAGTTGCTGGAACAAGACGAGCACCACGCCCCCGCGCTGACCAATCTGGCCGCCTTGTACGCCGCCGCCGGCCGCGACGAAGACGCCGAACAGATGCATCTGCGTGCGGCCGCAGCGGCCGATCGCGACCCGGACATCCATACCAATTTTGGCGTTTTTCTGGCGGACCGGGCCCGCTATGACGCAGCCGAGCGGCATCACCGCCGCGCACTGGTGCTGGCCCCCGACCACGCCGCCGCCATGTGCAACTTGGCGGTGATGTTGACGTGGCAGGAGCGCTATCTCGAAGCGGAGTCTTTGCTGCGGCGGGCGCTCGAACTGGAGCCGTGGCGCGCAGATTTGTATACCAATCTTGGCATTCTGTATGACGAAACCGGCCGTCATGACGAGGCGGTGACGCAACATCGGCAAGCGCTGGCGCGTGCGCCCTTGTCTGGCGAAGTGCTGTCCAATCTGGGCAACGCGCTCGGCAATGCCGAACGTTATCAGGAAGCCTGCGCGTGTTATGCGCGCGCGTTGGAGATAGACGCCACCGACGGCCGCGCCTGGGGCAATCTGGCGGCGATGCTGGCGCAACAGGGTGATGCGGCGGGCGCCGAGGCGGCCTTTCGCCATGCCTTGCAACTGGATCCGCACCATGCGCGCGTGCGGCTCAATCTGTCTTATCTATTGCTCGGCCAGGGGCGTTATGCCGAAGGCTGGGTGCAACACGAATCGCGCTCCGACCCGCGCATGCGCGACCGACCGACCTTGCTGCCGCTGCTGCCGTTTCCGCAGTGGCGGGGTGAAGCGCTGGCGGGCAAGTCTTTATTGATCTGGGCCGAGCAAGGCTTTGGCGATGAGATCCAGTTCTGTCGATTTGTGCCAGCGCTCAAGCGCATGGGCGCGCGCAGCATCACGCTGGTGACCAAAACGCCGCTCAAACGCCTGCTGCAATCCTTGCCCGGCGTGGATGAAATCCTGACCCAGGGCGACGGCCTGCACCGGCTGGTGCCGCACGATTTCTGGACGCTGCCACTGAGCCTGCCCTTGTGGTCACAAATTCCCGAAAACGAATTTGCCCGTGACGTGCCGTATCTGGCGGCCTCGGCCGAAGTGTTGGCGCAATGGGCCGAGCGTGTGGACGCCGCCATTGGCCCGGGTCCGCGCAAACCGCGGGTAGGCCTGGTCTGGAAGGGCAACGCGGGCAACCGCAACGACATCGACCGTTCTTTGCCTGGTCTGCACACCTTGCAACCCTTGTTCGATGCGATGGGCGACCGCGTGCATTGGATCAGCGTGCAAAAAGGCAGTGGCGAAGAGGAGGCCGTCGCCGCTGCGGCACGGGGCGATCTGTTTAATCTGGGTAGCCAGATCAGCGACTTTGCCGATACCGCCGCCTTGCTGGCGCAACTGGATGTGTTGATCAGCGTCGACACTGCCGCCGCGCACGTGGCGGGCGCCATGGATAAGGAGTGCTGGGTATTATTGCCAAAACATAAAACCGACTGGCGCTGGCTGGAAAAACGCGATGACAGCCCGTGGTACCCGAATATGCAATTGCTGCGCCAGCCCTTGCGCCGTGACTGGGATGCCGTGATCAAGCGGCTGGCCCTGATGCTGCAACAACGCTTCTCGTAATCCAATGGCGTGGTGATGCCGGTTTCTGACAGGGTGCACAGAGGCCGGTATGATCATGCCTCCGTCTTCCAGGCTCATTACGCACAAGATGCCGCAACACCCCGCACAATCGCGCGCTACCGCGCCACGCCGCCAGGCCGGTTTTCTGGCCATTATTGTTGGTTTGCTGGCCGCCCTGATCGCCCTTGGCGGCTTGATCGTTGCTTATGTGGGCGTGCTGCTGGTGCCCAAACTGCCGCCGCTGGATGTGCTGACCAACTTCCAGCCCAAGGTCCCGCTGCGCGTATACACCGCTGACCACGTATTGATTGGCGAATTTGGCGAAGAACGCCGTAGCGTGGTCAAGTTTGCTGATATCCCGCCAGTGATGAAACAAGCCGTGCTGGCAATCGAAGACAGTCGCTTTTATGAACACGGCGGCGTTGATTACGTGGGCGTGATGCGTGCGCTGGTGGCGGACGTGACCCACGGCGCGGCTACCCAGGGCGGCGGCACCATCACCATGCAGGTGGCGCGCAACTTCTTTTTGACGCGCGAGAAAACGGCCACGCGCAAGCTGTACGAAGTGATGATGGCGTACAAGATCGAACATGCGCTGAGCAAAGACCAGATTCTTGAGCTGTATATGAATCAGGTTTACCTCGGCCAGCGCGCCTATGGCTTTGCCAGCGCCTCGCGCGTTTATTTTGGTAAAGACCTGCGCCAGATCGATCTGGCCCAGGCCGCCATGCTGGCCGGCCTGCCCAAAGCGCCGTCGGCCAACAATCCGGTCAATAACTACAAGCGCGCCAAAATCCGTCAGGAATACATCCTCAAGCGCATGCTTGAGCTCAACTACATTAACCAGGCGCAATACCAGGCTGCCGTGGCCGAACCGGTGCGCGTGGTGGCCAGTAGCAACCAGTTTGCCGTGCATGGCGAATATGTGGCCGAGATGGTGCGCCAGACGCTGTATGCGCAATACAAGGACGATGCCTATACCCACGGCTATGAAGTCACCACCACGATTAATTCGGTGGATCAGGATGCCGCTTATAAAGCCGTGCGCGCCGGGGTAATGGATTATGACCGCCGCCACGGTTATCGCGGCCCGGAAGGTCTGGTGCAATTGCCCGACGCCGCCGAAGACCGACAGCAAGCCATAGACGACGCGCTGGAACAATATCCGGACAACGGCGATCTGCTGGCCGCGGTGGTGTTGCAGGCCACGTCGAAGAAGCTGCTGGTGCAGCCGAGCGAAGGTGATGCGGTGGAGCTAAGCGGTGATGGACTCAAGTTTGCCGCCAAAGCACTCAGCGCCAACGCCAGCGCCAGGTTGCGCATTCAGGTTGGTTCGGTGGTGCGGATCAACAAGGACGCCAAGGGCGAGTGGCAGATCAGCCAGTTGCCGCAAGTCGAAGGCGCGCTGATTGCGGTTGCGCCTGATAATGGCGCCATCCGTGCGCTGGTCGGTGGTTTTGAGGCCGACGGCAACAAGTTCAACCATGTGACTCAGGCATGGCGTCAGCCGGGCTCAACCTTTAAGCCGTTTATTTATTCGGCCGCGCTGGAAAAAGGCCTGGGCCCGGCCACGCTGGTCAACGATGCGCCCTTCAGTCTGACCGCCGAACAAACCGGCAACCAGCAATGGGACCCCAAAGACGATGACGAGCCGGAAGGCCCGATCACCTTGCGCCGTGGTTTGCAGAAGTCAAAGAACCTGGTGGCGATCCGCACGCTTAATTACATCACTCCGCAATATGCCCAGCAGTACGCCGCGCAGTTCGGCTTTGATCCGGCCAAAAACCCGGCCTATCTGACCATGGCGCTGGGGGCGGGGGCGGTCACGCCGCTGCAATTGGCCAATGGTTATGCCGTGTTTGCCAACGGTGGGTATCGCGTGGCGCCGTGGTTGATTGCGCAGGTGGCCGATGCCCGCGGCACCTTGATTTCGCAGGCCAAGCCGACTATGGCGGGCAAAGATGCGCCGCGCATTATCAGTGAACGCAATGCCTACATCATGGACAGCTTGCTGCAAAGCGTGGCGCAGCATGGTACGGCGGCCAATTCCAATATCCTCAAACGCACCGATCTGGCCGGTAAAACCGGTACCACCAACGATGCTGTTGACGGCTGGTTTGCCGGCTACCAGCACAGCCTGGTCGCGGTTACCTGGCTGGGCTACGACCAGCCGCGCAGCCTGGGTAGTCGCGAATTTGGCGCGCAACTGGCGCTGCCGCTGTGGATTTCGTTTATGGATAAAGCACTGCGCAACGTACCGATGTATGAAGCGCAGCCGCCTGACGACGTGGCGGTGATCAATGGCGAGTTGTACTTTGCCGATAAAACGCCGGGCAATGGCTTTGTCGCTAGCGTTGATGTGGGTGAGCCCAGCGATGAGGATGCCAGCGATCCGGCGGCCGCCTCGGATGTGGCCGAAGATCGCAGCAAGATACTGGATTTGTTTAAATAAACACTGCGCGCGCAGCCTGGTGCTGATGCAAAAAAGGGTGACTCATCGAGTCACCCTTTTTTATTGCAGTGTGGCCATTACAGAAAGTAATTCAGCACGCCATCCAGCCCGACGTAATTGATGCAGTACGGTGCTTCGGCTTGCACCTTGGGTTTGGCATGGCAGGCCACCCCAAAGCCGGCGGCGTGCAGCATGGGCAAATCATTGGCGCCATCGCCCATCGCCACCACCTGGTGGGCGGCCAGGCCGAGCTCATCACGCAGGCGCAGCAGTTCGGTGCGTTTGCGGTCAGCGTCGACGATATCGCCTTGCACCCGACCGGTGAGTTTGCCGTCGGCCACTTCCAGCACATTGGCAATGGTATGGGTCAGGCCCAGGCGCGGCTGGAGCTTGTCGGTGAAATACGTAAAGCCGCCCGAGATCAGCAGCGTTTGCGCGCCCGCTTGCTGAAAGCCTTTGAGCATCTTCTCGGCGCCCGGCATCAGCTGCAGTCGCTCGTCGTACACCCGTTGCAGCGCGCCCACCTCCAGCCCAGCCAACAAGGCCACGCGCCGGGTGAGGCTGGCCTTGAAATCGAGCTCGCCGCGCATGGCGGCCGCGGTAATCTCGGCCACTTGCGGCTTGATGCCCACCATATCGGCGATTTCGTCGATGCACTCGATGGTGATCAGCGTGGAGTCCATATCCATCACCACCAGACCGATATCGCGCACGCTCAGGTCTTCCGGAATAAAGGCCCAATCCAGTTGTGCCGATTCGCAAAAATCAGCCACGGCTTCCTGGTTGCTGATGTCAGCGCCAATCAAACGGAAAGCCTGTTGGTGGATGGCCTGGATTTCACCGGCGCCGGATAAGCGCGCCAGTTGTTTCAGGTTCTGGGTGGCGATTTCCGGGGCCTGGATCACAAGACGATGCATAACGCTCACTTTGTCGATGGGTAACGGCCAGCGCTCAGGCGCCGTGGCACTTCTTGAATTTTTTGCCGCTGCCGCAGGGGCAGGGATCATTGCGGCCGACCTTGGGTTCGGTGTTGACCACTTGTTCGACCTGGCCGAATTTCTTTTCCAGCCAGGTGTACATGATGTCTTCCACCAGCCATGGCAGTTCAGCCAGGCGTTGTTCGCGCTGGCCGATGGTCAGCGGTTCGATGCCGGTGTCGTCGTCGCCTTCGGCGTCGCTGGCATCTTGATGCAGCGCGCTGATCTTGTAGACGTTCTCGACAAACTCACCGTCCGCATCCATCAATTCGGCCCAGGCATCCAGCCGCGCGCCGATGCCGGACTGAAAGCCCGCCGCCCAATACGCGCCGACGGTTTCTTGCCATTTTTCGTCCAGGCCTTCGTCTTGCAGCACCAGCGGGTAGTACAGCGGCTCTTCGGTGGCGCGATTGCGGTTTCTGGCGGAGTAGGCATCGGCAATCACCGCCGCGTGGCGGCGTATCAGGCCGAGGATGTCGTCCGCTTCGACCTGATCAGAAAACTCGGGCGGCTGATTATCAAAAATGGCCGGCAGCCATTCTTCCTCGGGCACGGCTTCCGGGCCGACGGTCAGCGCCACCAGAAAGCCATCGAGCATTTCGATGTCCATGGTGGCGTCGGGCGTGCGCGGGCACATCAGAAAGGTGTCGAGGCGGTCAATTTCGGTGTCGTCCAGCGGTTGGACTTGCGGTAGGGCGCTCATGCGATTTCCAGGATCAAGGTTGCGGCCGCCATTGTACCTGCCCGTTTGCGGCTTGCCACTTTCCCGGCGCGCCGCTGCTGGACTGGTGGCCGCCCGCTGCTGGACCGGTGGCCGGCCGCTGCTGGCGGCGGGTGCGGGAATCCGGGCATTGCCGCCACCCCGTTCAATACGCGACAATCCTCGACCCGCCATGGTGGCGGCATTGAATCCGGCGCGTACGGCGCTGGCGGAGTGGGATTATGAGCTGGTCTCTTTGGTTGGTTTATCTTGGCGTCATCACGCTGATCATTGGCGTGCCCGGCCCGTCGGCGCTGATCTGCATGACGCATGGCGTGCAGCATGGCGGGCGCCGTACCGTCATGACGGTATTGGGCGGCATGAGCGCCTCGTTTACCTTGATGAGTATTTCGGCGGCGGGCCTGGGCGCAATTATCCTGGCCTCGCATACCGCTTTCGCGGTCATCAAATATGCTGGTGCGGCTTATTTGATCTGGCTGGGTATCAGCGCCTGGCGTGATCGCGGCGTGATGGCCATGCCGCAAGCGGACAGCGCCAGCGCCAGCATGTCGCTGTGGAAGCTGTATACCACCGGCTACAAGATCGGCATTTCCAATCCCAAAGACCTGGTGTTTTTTGGCTCTTTGTTTCCGCATTTTATTGATCCGGCCCAGGGCCAGTTGGCGCAGTTTGCGGTGCTGGCGGCCACGTGGGTGGTGGTCGATTTTGGCGCAATGAGTACCTATGCCATGCTCGGCCATCGTGTTTCGCCGTGGTTGGGTCGGCAACGTAATCTGATGATCTTCCGCAAGTTGTCGGGCAGCTTTTTTGTTGCTGCTGGCAGTGCCTTGATGGTTGCGGATCGCTAAGGAACACGGCAGATGAGCACAAAGCAACAAGCGGAACTGGCCTTGATCGCTGCGGTGGGTGCCAATGGCGTGATAGGCATTGAAAACCGCCTGCCCTGGCGTTTGCCGGACGACCTGAAGCGCTTCAAGGCGCTCACGCTGGGCAAGCCGGTTTTGATGGGCCGTAAGACCTGGGATTCGCTGGGTCGCCCCTTGCCCGGGCGGCGCAACCTGGTGGTAACGCGGCAGCAGGGTTGGGCGGCCGACGGCGCCGAAGCGTTTGCCAGTATCGACGCCGCTGTGGCGGCGGCATCGGAGGTAAGCGCGATTTTTGTGATAGGCGGGGGCGAGATCTATAGCCAGGCGCTGGCGCAAGCCGACGTGCTGTATCTGACTGAAGTAGCGGCCAGCCCCGCAGGCGACGCGCATTTTCCGGCGTTTGATCGTGGCGTCTGGCGTGAGGTCAGTCGCGAAGCACACGTCGACGCCGCTAGCGGCGTGCATTACGCCTTTGTCGAATATCGCAAAGCGTAACGCGCCGATCATTAAAAAAAACCGGGCACCCCCTGCAGGGTTGTCCGGTTTTTTTATGCCTGTCGCTGGCGCGCGCGGTTCAGGCGTCGACGAATTCCAGTAACTCGCTGAAGCGCTGCACGATATGGTCAGCATTAAACTGCTCCACATCGCTGCCATAGCCGTAGCTGACCACCACCACCGGGCAACCGGCCGCTTGCGCTGCCAGCGCATCGTTGATCGAATCGCCCACCATCAGCAATTCGCCCGGATTAACGCCAAACTGTTCCGCCACGTGCAACAAGGGCAGCGGCGACGGCTTGCGCTCGGCCAGCGTGTCGCCGCTGATGACCAGATCAAAATGCTCACGCACACCCAGTTCGCGCAGCAAGGGCAGGGTAAACCGCTCCGGCTTGTTGGTGACGATGGCAAGCGGGTAGCCGCGTTCGTGCAGCGTAGCCAGCGTGGCTTGCACTTCGGGATAGAAGCGCGTGGCTATGCTCAAACCGGCCAGATAGTGCCGGTTAAACGCCTGCAGCCCCGCTTGTTGTTGCGCGCTGCCGCTGAATTCGGCGTTGATATCGTTCGCCACCGTGCGCGCCACCAGCGAGGCCGCGCCGTCGCCGACAAAGCTTTCCACCACGTCTTCTGCCAGTGCGGCCAGGCCGAGGTCGGCGCGTGCGGCATTGGCGGCGCGGGCCAGATCGGTGATCGAATCGACCAGCGTGCCGTCCAGATCAAATGCGTAGGCTTTGATGCTCATGGTTATTGCGCTTGGGTGTGCAGTTCAATCTGCTTGTGCATCTCGGCGATGATGGCCTTGTAATCGGGGTGACCAAAAATAGCCGAGCCCGCCACAAAGGTGTCGACGCCCGCGGCAGCCAGTTCGCCGATATTGTCGACCTTGACGCCGCCGTCGATTTCCAGCGCGATATGGCGACCGCTTTGTTCTTTGTATTTATCCAGTTTGGCGCGCGCGGCGCGGGCTTTGTCCATCATTGCGGGGATAAATTTCTGCCCGCCAAAGCCGGGGTTGACCGACATCAGCAACACCATATCGACCTTGTCCAGCACGTAATCGAGATAATCCAGCGAGGTGGCCGGGGTAAACACCAGGCCGGACTGGCAACCGTGCTCGCGGATCAGCGAGAGCGAGCGATCAATATGATCAGAGGCTTCCGGGTGGAAGGTGATGATATTGGCGCCGGCCTTGGCAAAGTCCGGGATGATGCGATCAACCGGCTTGACCATCAGATGCACATCGATGGGCAGATCGGTATATGGACGAATCGCCTCGCACACCAGGGGCCCGATAGTCAGGTTGGGGACGTAATGGTTGTCCATCACATCAAAGTGAATCAGGCTGGCGCCGGCGGCGGACACATTGCGCACTTCTTCGCCCAGGCGGGCAAAATCGGCGGAGAGAATGCTGGGGGCGATGCGGTATTCGGGCATGGGATGATCTCCAGAGGTCTAGTGTTTGACGCAATGCCGCGATTGTAGCGCATCCTGGCGTACCGCCCGGGGTGAGGGCTGCTAAGATTGCGCCACTTGCCGTTCTGTGGATTGATGCCATGAGCAAAACCAGCAGTTATGAAATCGAGATTGTGCCGGTGGCGCACTATGTGCCGGAACAATCCGATGAGGCCGAACACCACTATGTATTTGCCTATCGCATTGCCATCACCAACCGCAGCGAGGTGCCGGTGCAGCTGATTGCGCGCCACTGGCTCATTACCGATATGGACGGACGCGTGCAGGAAGTCAGCGGCATGGGCGTGATCGGCGAGCAACCGGTCTTGCAGCCGGGGCAATCATTTGAATATATGAGTGGCGCCACGCTCGATACCCCGGTGGGCACCATGCGCGGTAGTTATCAGATGCGCGCGCACGACGGCACGGTGTTTGATGCGCGGATTCCGCAATTTGTGCTGTCGATTCCGCGCACCTTGCACTGAAATCTGCAGAAAACACCATGGTTTTTGCCAGTCACGACGGATATTGCAACGCTCACGGGAAGGCAGTTCACCCGGCCAGGGCATGCGGCTAGAATACGGCAGCAGTGGAGGCCACATGCGCATATTGGTATCAAATGACGACGGGTATTTCGCGCCGGGCATTGCCGCTCTGGCCCGTGCACTAGGTTCACATTACGAGATTATGGTCTGCGCGCCGGAACGCGAACGTAGCGGCGCCAGCAATTCTTTGACACTGGATCGGCCGTTGACGGTGCGCCAGGCTCCTGGCGGTTTTTTATACGTCAATGGCACGCCCACCGATTGCGTGCACCTGGCCGCAACCGGCTTGATGGATACCTTGCCCGATCTGGTGGTGTCCGGCATCAATCACGGCGCCAATATGGGCGACGACACCATTTATTCCGGCACCGTCGCTGCGGCCACCGAGGGCTATCTGCTGGGCGTGCCAGCCATTGCGTTTTCTTTGGCGTCGCGCAATCCGGCTTATTTTGAGGGCGCGGCGCAGATTGCGCTGGAGCTGGTGCAGCACATCGAGCGCAATCCGTTTGCGCATCCGGTTTTGCTCAACGTCAACGTGCCGGATTTGCCTTATGACCAGATCAAGGGCAAAAAAATGGCGCGGCTGGGACGGCGGCATAAATCGTCTGCGGTGATCAAGGCGCAGAATCCGCGCGGTGAGCCTATCTGGTGGGTAGGCCCGGTCGGGGATGCGGCGGTGGGCGGCGAGGGCACCGATTTTCATACGATCAACCAAGGCTATGTCTCGGTTACGCCGTTGTCGATCGACCTGACTGCATGGTCAGAACTGGATGCGGTGGCGACATGGCTATGCGCATGAACTTCAACGCCTTGCCGGGCAACGGCATGACCTCGGCGCGCACGCGGGCCCGCATGATCGAACGCCTGAAGGCGCAGGGCATCAGCGATGCCGATGTCCTGAACGTAATGGGCGAAGTGCCGCGCCACGCCTTTGTCGATGAGGCTTTCGCGCACAAAGCCTACGACGATAATTCGCTGCCCATCGGACACAACCAGACCATCTCCCAACCCTATATTGTGGCGCGCATGACCGAGCTGGCCATCGACGTGCCTCAGCGCGAGCGGGTGCTGGAAATCGGTACCGGTTGCGGTTATCAGACCACGGTGCTGGCGCAATTCTTTAAAACCGTATATTCAATCGAACGCATCGGTGGCCTGGCCAAGCACGCGCGGGAACGTTTGGCGGCGTTGGGCGTTCTCAATACGCGGCTGCGGCATGGCGATGGCAGTCGGGGTCTGGCGGAATCCGGCCCGTTTGACGCCATCATGCTGACCGCCGCCGCGCCGGTGGTGCCCGAGGCGTTGATTGCCCAGCTCAAGCCGGGCGGGCGCCTGGTGTTTCCGGTTGGCACCGACACGCAAGAACTGCGCGTGATCGAGATGACGCCGGAGGGCCCCCTCGAAAGCAAGCTGGAAAAAGTGCGCTTTGTGCCGCTTTTGCCCGGCGTGGCCTGAGCGCTGCGCGGCCATCCGGCCTGTGGTACGCCCAAATCTCATTCAGCGGCCGGTTTTCCGGCCGAACCCTTATCTAAAACACGTACAGAGAACAAGCACAGCAATGACCAAGAACAAGGAGATTTTCGTGAGTTGGCAGCGTCTGATGGTTCCCGCTTTGTTGTCCACCTTGCTGGCTGCCTGCGCCAGCACGCCGGACGCGCCCGCTCCGATTGTCGACCGCAACCAGTCTGCCGCAGCGGCCCCCGCTGCAAGTGCCGCGCCTATCCGCAGTGCCAGCACGGCGGCCGCCGACAGCGGCGCACCGGGCGGCACGTATGTGGTGAAGAAGGGCGATACCCTGTACCGCATTGCGCTGGATCATGGCGTGGCTTATCGCGATCTGGCGGCATGGAACAATCTGCAAGACATCAATGGCATCAAGGTGGGCCAGACGCTCAAGCTGAGCGCTTCGGGTGCGCCGGGGGCCACGCCGCCAGGTGACGACAATGCACCGGCAGGTGTCGAAGTTCATGCATTGAAACAAGATGTTGCCGTGGCCGCCGCGCCCGCAGGGGGCAACGGTGCAATAACCAGCAGCCCTGCCGCTAATCAGGTCACGCCTGCAATTGCCACGAACGCGCATTACCCCAAGGCAGTCAAATTGCCCTTTAGCGCGCAGAATGCCAGTGGCATAGCCGCTGCTGCGGATGGCCCGGCAGTTGCGCCGAAACCACAAAATTCCAATCAAAGTTTACCCGCTTCGACAGCGATTGTTGCAGCGCCGCAAGCTGGCGGCAATGTAACAAACGGTAACGAGAAAGCACCAGCCAGCGCGGCTTCGGCCGCTGTAGCGGGGGATGCGGAGGTCAGCGACTGGTTGAAACCGACCGCAGGCAATAGCGATAAACCTTTCAGCGAGGAAAGTCGGGGTATTGATATTGCCGGTAAATTGGGGCAGTCTGTGGTTGCGTCAGCGTCTGGTAAGGTGGTTTATGCCGGAAGCGGTCTCCGCGGTTACGGCAAAATGATCATCATCAAACACAACGCTGAATTCCTCAGTGCGTATGCACATAACAGCAAATTGCTGGTCAAGGAGGGCGACATCGTCAAGAAGGGTGAAAAGATCGCGGAGATGGGCAACACCGATGCCGACCGGGTTGAACTGCACTTTGAAATTCGCAGATTTGGCAAACCGGTCGATCCTGCCAAATACATCCACTAGATAAATCATGAACGATCAAATCGATATCCTGGAAGACGAAGCAATGCTCGAAGAGGAAGACCTCGAGCTGATTGAAGGTGAAGGCGAGAAAGAAGCCGAAGCCGAAGCCGTCGCGGCTGAAGAAGCGGATAACACCAGCTACGAAAGCACCGGCGACGTGACCCAGATTTATCTGAATGAAATTGGCCACAGCCCGCTGTTAACGCCGGACCAGGAACGTGCGCTGGCTCGTCGCGTGGTGCAGGGTGATTTTGAAGCCCGGCAAAAAATGATCGAGCACAATTTGCGCCTGGTCGTAAACATCGCCAAGCACTACATCAACCGTGGCATGACCCTGCTCGATCTGATCGAAGAGGGCAATATCGGTTTGATGCATGCGCTGGAAAAGTTCGACCCGGAGCGTGGTTTCCGCTTTTCGACCTATGCCACGTGGTGGATACGCCAGAGCATCGAGCGCGCCATCATGAACCAGTCGCGGACCATCCGCCTGCCGGTGCATGTGATCAAGGAGCTCAATGTGTACCTGCGTGCGCAACGCCATCTGGAAGCGCATCTGGGGCATGAGCCTGCGGTCGAGGATATTGCCGCGCTGGTGGGTAAGCCGGTGGAAGATGTGCGGCGGATCATGGGTTTGAACGAGCGCGTGGCCTCGCTGGATGCTCCGCTGGATATCGACCCGATGCTGACCATCGGTGAGTCCATCCCTGATGACCAGCACGACGGTCCCGAGACCTTGCTGCAGAACGCCGAAATCGAGCGTTATGTGCGTGAGTGGCTCAAGCAGTTGAACGACAAGCAACGCATGGTAATCGAGCGCCGCTACGGTCTGAATGGCTATGAGATCTGCACGCTGGAAGACCTGGCGGCCAATCTCAATCTGACCCGCGAACGGGTGCGGCAGATCCAGATCGAGGCGCTGGAACAGTTGCGGCGCATCCTGCGTCGCTATGGGGTATCGCGCGACATCGTGTTATAAGGCGAGTAAATCGCCACGCTCGGGTGAACATCGCCTGATCGGTACGAAAAAAAGCCGGAGACATGCTCCGGCTTTTTTGTATCTGTCCCTTGGGCCTTGCCTGCCACGCCCCACGCCCCACGCCTATAGCGCGGGCCGGGGCGCCAGCAAGCGGGCCTCAGTCGGCTTGCGCCACCGGTTGCACGATAAAGGTCGAGACCTTGGCTGGGTTGAGGTATTGCTGAATAACAGCGGTGACCTCGGCCTTGCTGATGTGCTCGTAGCCGCTTAGACGCGTCCGCGCCCAATCCAGCCGTTGCGGATGTTCTTGCGAGCCATCCAGCACCACATGCAGCCAGTAGCCGTTGCTTTGCGCCGAGTCGCGGATATCGGTCAGCACCGGCGCGCGTGCACGTTCCAGTTCGTCATCGCTGATGCCGGTCTTCTGCAATTCCGCCGCGATGCCCTTGACCGCGTCTGCCACCTTCTGCGCCGCGCCCGGTTCCACCGTAATCATCACGCCCAGCATGCCGTAATTGGTAAAGGTGTCGCTCAGTTGCGAAAAGGCATTTGGACTATACGAGCTGCCCATTTGCGTGCGGATGGTGTCCCACAGGCGGTTACGCAGGATCTCGCTCAGCAGGTTGAAGCGCCGCGCCACATTAACGTCACGCGCATCCGGCGTCTGCCACACCATAAACACCACGCCGCGATCGATCTGCGTGCTGACCTTGAGAGTTTCGGTCAGTGGCGACGGAAAGCTGACTTTGCGGGCCTCGGTGTAGTCGGGCTTGACCTCGCGTGCGGGCAGGGCGCCCAACGTCTCGGACAGCGCGGCAATCACTTGTTGTGGGTCCAGATCGCCGACCAACGAGATTTCCAGCGGGCCGTGCTGCAATTGGGGATCCAGCCACGCTTTCAGTTCGGCCAGGGTGCGCATGCTGGCCTGCTCTTGCGACGGAATGCCAAAGCGCGGGTCGTTGCTGGCCAGTTCACGCGGAATGCGTGAGCGCAGCATGCCTTCGGGCGTGTGCTCCAGCGAAATGGCGTTCTGGGCAATGGCTTTGCGCGCTGCCGACAGCGCTTCCGGGCGATAACCGGCGTGGGTCAGATAGGCCGCAATCAATTGCAGTTGCAGCTTGAGGTTCTCCGCGTTGGTGCGCGCACTGAACTCCAGTGCATCGGTGCCCACGCCAAATTCCAGACCCACTTGCTTGCCCGCCAATGCGGTTTGCAGATCATCCCAGCTCAGCTTGTCGAGGCCACCAGAACGGAAGGCCAGGTTGGCCAGATAGGCCAGACCCGGTTGCTGCTGTGCAGGTTCGGTCAGCAAGCCCGCGCCCACACGTGCGTTGATGCGGATGGTGTTGGCCTCAAACGGCGTCTTTTTGATATTGACGCGCACGTCATTGGCGAAAGTCAGTTGCGTGATGGCCAGATCGTCCACTTGTTTCTGCGTGGTGATCTTGCCGGCGGCCGTGCCAAACCGGGTGTAGGGGAATTCCACCGCCGCATCTTTGGCCGGGGCGGCGACGGCCGTGGCGGCGCTGGTTTTCCATGCTTCGCCGATCTGCGCTTGCGCCTGATCCAGTTTGAGATTGCCGCTCACAAACAGCTTGCGCCCGCCGGTCCATGCGCCGCGGAAGGCGGTCAGCGCCTGATCGGGCGTGATGCTGTTCAGCAACGGGGTTAACAGCGCCAGATCTTGTTCGGGTGAGGTAAAGACATTCTGGTCATTCAACGCGTCGGTCAGGGCCCCCGCCAGTTGCGGCGAGCGCCGCGTGCGGGCGGTATCGACCGCTTGTTGCAGCGAGGTGCGCATATTGGCAACGGCAACGCGCAACTCATCGGCGGTAAAGCCATATTGATAGGCCTGGCGCAATTGCTGCTCGGCCAGGGCCAACGCCGCCTGCCAGTTCTCCGGCTTGGTGGTGACTTCCAGGCTGGACACGCGCGTCTCGGTCATCAGGTCGTTTACGCCTATATATCCGGCGCTGATGATGGCGTCGTCCTTATGCGCCAGGATATCCAGTCGGCGCGACACGATGTCGAGTGCCAGCTGCATGCGCACATCATTCAGGCGGATCTGCGTCTGGTCGAGACCGGGGAAGGGCTGCAGTGCTTCGATCGAAATATTGGTGGCGGGAGCCTCGGCATCGTAGTGGTAGCCGATGTCAACGCCGGTTGGGGGCGTTACCTTGCCGAAGTCATAATCGCCACGGGCAGGCGCGCGCGGTTTGATGCCGCCGAATTCCTTGTTGATCAGCGCAATGGTCGATTTGGGGTTGAAGTCACCCACGGCCACCACGGTAATCCGATCGGGGCGATACCAGGTGTTATAGAAGTCGGCAAAGCGCTCGCGTTGCGCTTTTTGAATCACGTCGGCCTGGCCGATCGGCATGCGTTTGATCAGCAGCGTGTCGGGCAGCAGATGTTTGGACTCGGCGATATAAGCGCGATAAGACACCGAATCACGCGCTCGTTTTTCGCTGAGGATAACGCCGCGTTCGCCATCGATCTGGTCGGGCTTGAGCAACAGGCCGCCGGAGAAATCGGCAAACACCTGCAAGCCTTCCGTCATGGTTTCGGGTTTGGTGTCGGGTAGTTCGAGCTCGTAAACGGTGCGCTCAAAGCCGGTATTGGCGTTGGCGTCGCTGCCCATGCCCATGCCCAGGCGCTGAAAATACTGGACCAGCGTGCCGGGCGCGTAATGGGTGCTGCCCTTGAACGCCATGTGCTCCAGAAAGTGGGCCAGGCCTTGTTGATCGTCGGTCTCGTTCATCGAGCCGGCTTTGACCAGCAAGCGCAGGCTGGCGCGGCCTTTGGGTTCGCTATTGGGCAGGATGGCGTAGCGGATGCCGTTATCGAGCTTGCCGAAAGTGACGGCTGGATCCGGTTTTACATCGCTATGGTCTTGCGGGAAATCAGTCAGCGCAGGTAGCGCGAAGGCAGAAAGGCTGGCGGCCAGCAGGCTGCCGGCAAAGAGCTTGTGCAAGAGGGGCATAAGACACCATGGTTGTTATGGACCGACAAAGCTGTAATGCAGCTCTGCGTCGGCCGCGTGCCCCTGCGGCGACGCACAAGCTTGGGGCCGCACGGTGAAGGGCGGCCCGCCAGCTATGGCTTAGATGCCACGCAAAAGTTCATTGATGCCGACCTTGCCGCGGGTCTTGGCATCGACCTTTTTCACGATCACGGCGCAGTACAGGCTGTAGCTGCCGTCTTTGGACGGCAGATTGCCCGAAACCACCACCGAACCCGCCGGGATGCGGCCATAGCTGACTTCGCCGGTTTCGCGATCATAGATTTTGGTGGACTGGCCGATGTAAACGCCCATCGAAATGACCGAGCCTTCTTCAACGATCACGCCTTCAACCACTTCTGAACGCGCGCCGATAAAGCAGTTGTCTTCGATGATAGTCGGGCCGGCTTGCAGCGGTTCGAGTACGCCGCCAATACCCACGCCACCGGACAAGTGCACGTTCTTGCCGATCTGGGCGCACGAGCCGACGGTGGCCCAGGTGTCGACCATGGTGCCTTCGTCAACAAAGGCGCCGATGTTGACGTAGGACGGCATCAGCACCACGTTTTTGGCGATGTATGAACCGCGACGCGCCACGGCGTTAGGCACCACGCGAAAGCCACCGGCGCGGAAGTCCGCCTCGGTGTAGTCGGCAAACTTGCTCGGCACCTTGTCAAAGTACTGGGTGCAACCGCCATCCAGCACGACGTTGTCATTGATACGGAAAGACAGCAGCACCGCTTTCTTGAGCCATTGATTGGTCTGCCATTGGCCATCGACTTTTTCTGCCACGCGCCATTGGCCTTTATCCAGACCGTTGATGGCTTCGTTGATGGCGTCGCGCACTTCGGCGGACACATTGCCCGGCGTGATTTCAGCGCGGTTCTCAAAGGCAGCGTCGATGACGGTTTGCAGGTTGCTCATGGTGGTCCTGTCTCTCTTGAACGTGGGGAATAAATAGATAAAACAATGAAGCGCCAGCGCGTCGAGCCGCGCCAGGGAAAACCCGGAGTATAACCGAAGCGCAGCGGCACGCGACCCATGAGCATGGCCCGCGTGCCGGGTGCTTGTTACTTGCTTTCAACCACTTGCTTGGGGAAGTGCTTGAGCAGCTTGCGTACTTTGGCCGACACCACCGCCATGCAGTAAGGCTGGTTGGGGTGCTGGTTAAAGTAGTTGTGGTGATAATCTTCGGCCGGCCAGAAGGTCGGGGCAGCGCTCAGCCTGGTGACGATGGGGCTGGAGAATTCACCGGCCTTGGTCAGTTCTTCTATCTTCTGGCGCGCAATCTGTTCCTGCTCGGCGTTCTGATAAAAGATTTCCGAGCGGTACTGCGTGCCAATGTCATCGCCCTGGCGGTTCAGCGTGGTTGGGTCGTGTATGGTGAAGTACACATCCAGCAAATCTTCAAAGCTGACTTCGGCCGGATCAAACTCGATCTTCAGGATTTCGGCATGGCCGGTTTCGCCGGTGCAGACGGCTTTGTAATCAGGATGGTCGACATGGCCGCCCATATAGCCCGACAGCACGCTCTTCACACCTTGCACGCGCTGGAAAACCGCTTCCAGGCACCAGAAACATCCACCAGCCAGCGTGGCAACTTCAGTCGTCATGGTTACTCCTTGTGGGATCTATGTTATTGCCGTGCCGTGCGGATATTGCCCGGCGGTGGCCCGCTGAAATTACAGCGATAGGGGTTGATGTCGAGGCCGCCGCGCCGGGTGTAGCGCGCGTAAACCGCCAGTTTGATGGGCTTGCAGGCGCGCATGATGTCCATAAAAATGCGCTCGACGCATTGCTCATGAAACTCGTTGTGATTGCGGAACGAGATCAGGTAACGCAACAGACTTTCGCGATTGATCGGCGCGCCCACATAGCGGATCTGCACGCTGGCCCAGTCGGGCTGACCGGTGACCAGGCAATTGGATTTGAGCAGATTGGAAGTCAGGCTCTCGTCCACCGGGCTATCGAGTTCATCGCAGTGCAGTAATTGAGGGCTGGGTTCGTAAGTATCAACATCGATATCCAGATTGTCGATGCAGTAGCCCGCCAGGTCGGCCATCTTTTCTTTGCCGAACGCGTCGGGCAGGGTGATCTGCACGCGCACGTGGCCGCCGGTTGCGGCCGAGATGTCTTGCACCAGCAAAGCCTGCAGTGCCTCGACGCTATCCAGCCGGGTCTGGTTAAAGCTGTTCAGATACAGCTTGAAGGATTTGGATTCGACGATATTGGGACTGTCGGCAGGAATCTCGAACACGGCCAGTGCCACCTGCGGCTTGCCGCGCGCATTCAGCCAGCTCAGTTCAAAGGCATTCCATAAATCAACGCCCATAAAAGGCAGTGCGCCGGTTACGCCGATTTCATCGCGCTTGCCCTGGCGCGGAATCGGAAACAGCAGGCTGGGATCGTATTCGGTCTTGTAGCTGACCGCTTTGCCCAGCGGAGAAAATTGCGCGTCGCTCATAAGAATGTGCCGAGGCCGTTTTTTAAAGACGGCTATTTTCGGCCAAACTGCGGCAACGCGCCAGCGCACGGTGTTAGCGGTACTTGCGCACCAGGCCCACCATCACGCCATAAATCTCCAGTGATTCTTCTGGCCGGATCGGCGAATAGGCGGCGTTATGCGGCAACAGCAAAAAGCCTTGCTTGTCACGCGCCAGTTCTTTCAGCGTGTATTCGTTGTCGACGATGGCAACCACGATGTCACCGATATTGGCAGCGGGGCGGCGCTCCACAATGGCGATGTCGCCGTCGTAGATGCCGGCTTCCATCATCGAGTCACCGCGCACGCGCACCATGATGGTCGAAGAGGGTTTGGCAATCAGGTATTCGTCGAGCGTCAGTGATTCGCTCATCGCGTCGTTGGCGGCGGCGGGCAGGCCAGCGGGGACATTGAAGTCAGCCAGTTCGCGCTCAAAGAAGCGATTGGTGGGGGCCAGGCGTTTATCCGGCGTCATTTCGACGTAGCCCGCCAGAATCAGGCGCTTGACCAATGCGGAGACCGCGGATTTGGACGCCATGCCCAGCATTTCACCAATCACCGCATAAGACGGCAGGCTGCGGTAGTTGCCGTAGTAGTCCTGCAGTTTGCCCAGGTATTCCTGATCCCGATTCGGGTTGCCCATGTTGTGCTCACAGAACATTCGTTCGCCGTAGCTTAGTGAACGAGCGTTCTGTTGTCAAACGGGATTCTGCTGGCTGACAAAACATGCTGCCGCGCGGTCAGCGGGCCCGCGCGCATGCGGGATGGCGGTCTATCCGGACGGTCAGCCGTTGCGCCGCGCTGACAGCCCTGCTGCAGCAAGCGGCGCTGCAGCCCGCAAATATGCTGAATGCATAAGAACCCGGTAATTTTATGATTTGCCTTATTACAAAATTAATTTCAGCTGACACAAAATGACAAAATATAATGCCGCGGCGGTACATTCGGCCACGGCGGAGAAGGCGTCGTGGCCGGTTTGTTTTTTTAACCTGAACCAAAAGGCTTGCCATGATAATTAAAGCTTCCGTACTGGCCCTGGCGCTGCTCGCCCCGGCTGCATTTGCTGATACGACTTTTCTGCCCGACAGCGCGCTGACCGCGTCGACTTCTTATTACACCGATAATCTTGGCGCAGTGGCGATGTCGCCGAACGACGATTACTACACCGATCGCATCGACCTCGGCTTTAACTTCACCCTGTACGGCAAGCAGTACTCCAGCCTCTATATCAATAACAACGGCAACGTCTCGTTCAATAATCCGATCGCCACTTACACCCCGTCCGGCCCCACCGGCGTGAGCGAGCCGATTGTTTCGCCCTATTTTGCCGACGTCGATACACGCGGCGCGGGCAGCGGCCAGGTGTACTACCGCATCGAGAACGACACGCTGTACGTGACCTGGGATAACGTGGGCTATTACTCCGAGCACACCGACCTGCGCGACAGCTTCCAGCTGGTACTGCGCGGTGATGATGTTGCGATTGCCGACGGTGAAGGCCAGATTGGTTTTTTCTACAAAGACATGCAATGGACCACCGGCGATGCCAGCTCGGGCGCGAACGGCAAGGGCGGTGATCCGGCGGCGGTCGGCTTTGGCGATGGCGAAGGCAATGCGCAAGCGCTGCTGTCGTCGCAACAGGACAATATCAACCAGGTGGTGGCCAACAGCCACATCTGGTTTAACGTCGATAACGGGGGCGGGGTGATTGTGGTGCCGCCGCCGGTGCCGGAACCGGAAACCTGGGCAATGCTCGGTTTTGGTCTGGTCGGGCTGATTGGCCGCCGCGCCATGAAACGCAAGGCCTGAATGCGCAGCATAGCGATGTAACCAGCCGCCCCCTCCGGGGCGGTTTTTTTGGCCGTCGGCACGCTGCCGCTTGCCGTTCATACGCGTGTGGGCGCGCCCGCCTGCGGCGTAGTAAAATGCCGCGCTTGAATCATCTGTCTGGCGTAACCCATCTTGCGTATTTTGCTGGCCCCGATGGAGGGGCTTCTGGACCATGTACTGCGTGACGTGCTGACCCGTGCCGGTGGCGTGGATTTGTGCGTGAGCGAGTTCATCCGCGTGTCTGGCTCCTTGTTGCCGGTGCGCACATTCCATCGCTACGTCCCCGAGTTGCTCAACGGCGGCAAAACGCCCGCTGGCGTGCCGGTGCGGGTGCAATTGCTGGGCTCTGATCCGGTCTGCATGGCGGAAAACGCGGCTCGCCTGGCAACGCTCAATCCACCCGGGATCGATCTCAATTTTGGTTGCCCGGCCAAAACGGTCAACCGGCATGGCGGCGGGGCGTTGTTGCTGAAGACCCCCGAAGTCATCCATGAAGTCGTGAGCGCGGTGCGCCGCGCCGTGCCTGCTCATATTCCCGTTACCACCAAGATGCGCCTGGGCTACGAAGACCAGAGTCTGATGCTGGAAAACGCCCTGGCGATGCAGGACGGCGGCTCGGCGGAGCTGGTGGTGCATGCGCGAACCAAAAGCGACGGCTACAAGCCGCCCGCCTATTGGGAGAAACTGCCCGCCATCCGCCAGGCTTTGCGGATTCCGGTGATCGCCAATGGCGAAGTCTGGACCGTGGCTGATTTTCATCGGTGTCGGGAAGTCTCCGGCTGTGAGGACGTGATGATCGGGCGCGGCATGGTGGCCAACCCCGGTCTGGCATTGCAGGCGCGCGGTTTGCCCGGGCTGGATTGGGCCGCACTGGCGCCGCTGGTGGAGGTGTTCTGGGGCAAGGTCGACGGCAGCATACTGCCCAAATATCAATCTGGCCGTTTCAAGCAATGGCTGGGTTATCTGCGCCGTGCGTATCCCGAGGCCGAACAGGCGTTTACCGAGGGGCGCACGCTCAAAGAAATGAACGAGATTGCAGCCTTGATGCTGCAATCAATGCGCGGCGTAGCCGCCCTGGCGGGTTCTCCGGCTTGATCTGAAATCAGGCGGTGGGCCGCCTTTGCCCACGGAGAAGTGTCAGTGAGTACCACGGTAGAAAGCATCCTGTTTGCCATCATGCAGGGCGTCAGCGAGTTGTTTCCGGTCAGCAGTCTGGGCCATGGCGTCATCGTGCCCGAGTTGTTGCACTGGCAGCTTGATCGGCAAAGCCCACAGTTTCTGCCGTTTATGGTGGTGCTGCATCTGGGTACGGCGCTGGCGTTGTTGTGGTATTTCCGGCATGACTGGATTGCCTTGTTTGCCGATTTCTTGCGCGGTGGCGGCCGGCCCAGCCATCCGGCGGCGCGGCCCTTGTGGTTGGTGGCGGTGGCCACGATTCCGGCAGGCGTATTGGGTTTGGTGCTGGAAAAGAAAATCCGGCTGTTGTTTGGCAATAGCAGCATCGTGTTGGCGTTTCTGATGCTGAATGGTTTTGTGCTGATTGCCGGCGATGCGTTCAGCCGTCGGCGCCAACGCGGCCGCGCGCTGGAAAGCCTGAGCTTCTGGCAGGCGTTCAAGATCGGCATTGCGCAAAGTCTGGCGCTGATTCCGGGTTTGTCGCGTTCGGGCACCACCTTGATTGGCGGGCTGTCACAAGGTCTGGATTACGCTGCGGCGGCGCGTTTTTCTTTTTTGCTGGCCACGCCGGTGATTCTGGCGGCCGGTCTGCATGAAGTGCCCTTGCTTTGGCGCGAAGCCGGGCAGTTGCCGCTGGGGTTGATTTTTGCTTGTGGCGTGCTGTCGGGTGTATGCGCCTATATCAGCACTTGGGCGCTGATGAAGTATTTCAATACTCACGAGGTGAAGGCATTGCGGCCGTTTGGCTACTATTGCATCGCCGTCGGAGTGATCGGACTGGTGCTCAAGCTGGCTTGAGCGTCGCATGTGCCGCTTGCGGCAAGGAAGCAATGATGACGAGTTCAGAAGTAAAGAATGTGCCGCCTGCCGGTGGCAAGCCCAAAGGCAAACCCTGGTATCGCCAGGCCACGCCTTTTCTGGTGTTTGCTGGTCCGGCGGTGGTGGTGGTTGCCAGTCTGGTTTCGGCCTACCTGGCGTTTAGCCGCGAGGACGACCTGGTCACGCAAAACTATTACCAGACCGGTGAAGCGATTAACGATCGCATCAAGGAAGACGCACACACTGCCGCGCTCAAACTGGACGGGCAGATGCTGATCGACCTGAAGCAGAACCGCATTACGCTCAAGCTGGATAACCCGGAACAGCAAAAGTTGCCGCCGGTGCTGCAACTGGATCTGCAGCATCCCACGCAAGAAAAGCTGGACCAGCATGTGGTGCTGAGCCAACTGGAGCCGGGGCAATATCAGGCCAATCTGGAACCCACCACTGCCACGCGCTGGCATGTGATGGTGCAGAACGAAAACGCCTGGCGGCTGGAAGGCGAGTGGAACGCAGCTGATGCCGGCCCGGTGACGGTCAAACCCGCAGGCCATAGCGTGGCAGTCGATCAATAAGATGAGCTGGCCAGGCGGGCGCAATCCATAGGGTGGGTCTAGACCCACCACCCAAAGCCATCAAAAAGAAAAGATAGCGATCTGCCTGGCGGCTTTGCGCGGTGGGTCTAGACCCACCCTATGCGGTGGTGGCAATCAGTGGCTATTTGCCGTCAGTGGGGCGCTGGCCGCTTTTTTCAGATCCAGTCCGCCTTGAATTCGCCAGTGGCCGCCGGTATCGCCCAATGCGATCGTCCAGCGCGGCTGTTCCAGCTTTTGCGGCAGGCTGCCGCTAAATGTGCTGCCGCTGGATGCCGGCAGCCCCACTTTCTGGTCCAGCGTTGCCCGCGTCGGGTTCAACACTTGCAGTTGCAGCGTGCCGGTCACTGCCTGGTTTAGCGTCAAGGTAAAGTGCTGGCCATCTGCGTCCAGCAGCAGATTGCCACTAAGCCCCATCTTCAGCGCCGCCTGGTCGCGCGCGTTATTGCGATTGACCTCTTCGCCCACCTTGGAAAAATCATCCGCCACGCCACCGTCGTTGTTGGCGGCTGCGATCTTGATCATATAAATGCAGCCGAGGATGGCCGCGATCGGAAAGATCAGCAGAAAGCCCAGCCACGGCGATTTGTACCAGGGTTTGCGCGTTTGTTGCTCGGTATTCATGGGGCTCGTTCGATGAGAGTGGGACAGGGGAAGGGCGGCCATGCCCTGCTGGGCAAAGCATGACCGCCATGGCCTTTACTGGCCGATAAAGCTCGATTTCTCGTCGGTACTGATTTTCGGATTATCAACCGCAGTAACGGTAAATGTCACCGGATGGCTGCCCGGCCCGGCGTTACTGGCGTCCACGTGCAAACGCACGCCCACGTCTTCCATGCCGCTGCTATGCACCAGCACTTTGCTGCTGCCATCGATCAAGGTCTTGATCCCCGGCAGGCCGCTGGCACTGATCGTAAATTGATGGTCCTGGCCATCCGTGTTTTCGATCTGCAAGCGATAGACGTTTTCCAGCATCCCGTCTTCCGCCTCGCGCACCAGCGCCGCGCGGTCACGCGAGATATTGACGGTGACCGGCTGATGCCGCCACAGCGAAACCACGGTAATCACCAGCACCACCGCCAGCACCACGCCATACATGATTACGCGTGGCCGCCTCAGCCGTGACCAGAACTGCGATTCCGGATACACATGGTTGAGCGCGTTTTCGGTGGTGTAACGGATCAGCCCGCGGGGATAACTCATCTTGTCCATGACTTCGTCACAGGCGTCGATACAGGCGGCGCAACCGATGCATTCATATTGCAGGCCGTTGCGGATATCGATGCCAACCGGGCACACCTGCACGCACATCTTGCAATCGATGCAATCGCCCAGGCCTTCTGCCTTGTGGTCGACGGTCTTTTTGCGGCTGCCGCGCGGTTCGCCGCGTTCGGTGTCATACGACACGATCAGCGTATCCGCATCAAACATGGCGCTCTGAAAGCGCGCGTACGGGCACATGTATTTGCAGACCTGCTCGCGCAACCAACCCGCATTGCCATAGGTGGCAAAGCCGTAGAACAGCACCCAGAACAACTCAGAGGCCGATAGCGTCAGCGTGATGATTTCGCCCCACAATTCGCGGATCGGGGTGAAGTAGCCGACAAAGGTAAAGCCGGTCCACAGCGAGAACACAATCCAGAGGGCGTGTTTGGTGGCCTTGAGTCGCAGCTTGCGCGCGTTGTTCGGGCCGCTGTCCAGCTTGATGCGGGCCATGCGGTCGCCTTCAACCCACTTCTCTATCCACAAAAAGATTTCGGTGTAGACGGTTTGCGGACAGGAAAAGCCGCACCACAGCCGCCCGCCGATGGTGGTCCAGGCAAACAGGCCAAAGGCCGCCATCAGCAACACGGCGGTCAGATAAATAAAGTCTTGCGGCAAAAAAATCATGCCGAAGATATAGAACTTGCGATTGGCCAGATCAAACAACATGGCCTGGCGGCTATCGATATTGATCCAGGGAATGCCGTAGAAAAACAGCTGCGTCGCAAAGACAAAAAAGATGCGCCACTTGTTGAAGATCCCGTTCACCCAACGCGGGTAGATCTTCTTGTGGCTGGCGTACATCTTCATTTCTTCGTATTCGCCGTCGTCGTTTACCTCGACCACGGTGACTGGAATGTCTTGCAGTTTCTTGCTCATGATCAAGTCCATGCAACGACACGTCGACGCCGCATAAGCGCGGTGGGCGCGTCTGGAATAGCAAACGGGCAGAGTTGCCTCTGCCCGTTGAGTGTCATGCGATTGCTAGCTGGCAGCAGGCAAGGTTATTGCGCGTTCTGCTCTGCGTTGTGCGACAGGCTGTAAACATAGCCGGCCAGCACGTGCACCTTGGCATCGCCAAGGAAATCTTTCCACGCCGGCATCACGTTGCTGCGGCCGTTGGTGACGGTCTCGATAATGGTGGCTTCGTTCTTGCCGTACAGCCACACACCGCTCGGGTGGGTCAGGTTAGGCGAGCCGATGTCGGTGTTGCCGTGGCCTTCGGGGCCATGACAGGCAGCACAGACTTGCTTGAAGGTCGATTCGCCACGGCCAGCACGGTCAGCATCAAACTTGTTGCCCGAAATCTTGAGCACATAGTTGGCCACATCGCGCACTTTTTCTTCACCAAACGCAGCGCCGAAAGCAGGCATCTGACCATGGCGACCATTGGAGATGGTCTGCACGATACGATCCGGCGTGCCGCCATACATCCAGTCGTGGTGCACCAGGTTAGGAAAGCCCTTGGCGCCGCGCGCATCTGCACCGTGACACTGCAGGCAGTAGGTCAGGAACAGGCGCTTGCCCATGTCACGCGCGTCTTTGTCTTGCGCAACGGCTTCGACCGGCATCTTCAGATACTTGTCGTACAGCGGGCTGTACTTGGCATCTG
The DNA here is from genome assembly GCF_054652575.1 of Silvimonas sp. JCM 19000. Classification (NCBI taxonomy): domain Bacteria; kingdom Pseudomonadati; phylum Pseudomonadota; class Betaproteobacteria; order Neisseriales; family Chitinibacteraceae; genus Silvimonas; species Silvimonas sp. JCM 19000. Next base: position 65,935 of record NZ_BAAIHC010000022.1, read on the forward strand.
CCTTGGCGACTTCTTCACCCAACTGGCTGCTGGCGCTCCAGTGCTTCAGGTTGCCAGTGAGCACCAGACCGGGGTACAGCGCCAGATAGGCCACGGCAAACACGATGGTCATGACGAACAGGCCAATCCACCAGCTCGGCAGCGGATTGTTGTATTCCTGCAGATCGCCGTCCCAGACGTGATCGAGCGTCTTGACCTTCTCGCCCTTGGGTACTTTAACCACGGCCTGGCTCTTGACCAGGTAGGCCAACCCGACCAGGGAGACCACGACGATTACGGTGATGTAAACGCCCCAGAAACTACTATAAAAATCACTCATTTAAGGCTCCGCGCGGTAAACGGCTTATTGATGCTCAGCGTGGGGCAGGTCGTCGTCCAGCAACACGGCCTGGGCAGCTTCGTCCATTTCTGGCTTGGTGCCTTTACTGAAGGCCCACATGATGATCGCCACAAAGCACAAAAAGCCCAGCACCGTGACGCCAATACGCAAGAAATCCTGCCATTCCATTCTGATTACCTCTTGTTTTTCAGTGCCAGACCCAGGCTTTGCAGATAGGCGATGACCGCTTCACTCTCGGTCTTGCCTTCCGCATCTTTGGTCGCCGTTGCGATTTCTGCGTCGGTGTACGGCACGCCGACACGACGCAGCGCGCGCATCTTGGCCGGCAGGCTTTCTGCGTCAACCTTGTTGGCGGCCAACCACGGGAAGGCCGGCATGATCGACTCAGGCACCACGTCACGCGGGTTGTTCAAGTGGGCACGATGCCACTCGTCCGAGTAACGACCGCCCACACGGGCCAGATCAGGGCCCGTCCGCTTGGAGCCCCACAGGAAGGGGTGGTCATAAACCGACTCACCGCCCACCGAGTAGTGGCCATAACGCTCGGTTTCGGCGCGGAACGGACGAATCATTTGCGAGTGGCAGTTGTAGCAGCCTTCGCGCAGATAAATGTCACGGCCGGCCAGTTGCAGCGCGGTATAGGGCTTGACGCCCGCGATCGGCTGCGTCACGGACTTCGAGAACGCCAGTGGCAGAATTTCTACCATCATCGCCACACCGATCACCAACAGCGTCAGTACGATGAGCCAGAACACATTCTCTTCGATTAACTTCTGAATCTTGTTCATTTTTGTTGTTCTCTCTTGAGCATCAGGCGTGAGCGTGGACGGCCGGGATTGCAGCGTCTACCGGACGGCCAGCAGATGCGGTGCGAATCACGTTGTACAACATCAGCACCATGCCGGAGAGGAACATCAAGCCACCAAGGAAACGGATCACGTAGTACGGGTGGGTTGCCTTGACCGCATCGATGAACGCGTAGGTCAGCGTGCCATCCGGGTTGACCGCGCGCCACATCAGGCCTTCGGTCACACCGGCAATCCACATCGAAGCGATGTACAGCACCACGCCCAGCGTTGCGATCCAGAAGTGGGTTTCGATCAGGCGGATCGACCACATCTGTTCACGGCCAAACAGGCGCGGAATCAGATAGTAGATCGAACCGATGGTGATCATGGCCACCCAGCCCAGCGCGCCCGAGTGCACGTGGCCCACGGTCCAGTCGGTGTAATGCGACAGCGCGTTGACGGTCTTGATGGCCATCATCGGGCCTTCGAAGGTCGACATGCCGTAGAACGACAGCGCAGTGATCAGGAACTTGAGCACCGGATCGGTCCGCAGCTTATGCCACGCGCCCGACAGGGTCATGATGCCGTTGATCATGCCGCCCCAGCTTGGCGCCAGCAGAATCAGCGAGAACACCATACCCAGCGACTGGGTCCAGTCAGGCAGGGCGGTGTAGTGCAGATGGTGCGGGCCAGCCCACATATAGGTAAAGATCAGCGCCCAGAAGTGGACCACCGACAGACGATACGAGTAGATCGGGCGACCGGCTTGCTTGGGCACAAAGTAATACATCATGCCGAGGAAGCCTGCGGTCAGGAAGAAACCCACCGCGTTATGGCCGTACCACCATTGCACCATCGCATCGACGGCACCGGCGTACACCGAATACGACTTCCACATGCTGACCGGCACGAACGCGGAGTTAACCACGTGCAGCAGGGTCACGGCCAGAATGAAGGCACCGTAGAACCAGTTAGCCACATAGATATGCTTGACCTTGCGCTTGGCAATCGTGCCAAAGAACACAATGGCGTAGGCAATCCAGACGATGGCGACCAGGATCTTGATCGGCCATTCCATCTCGGCGTATTCCTTGTTAAAGGTAATACCGAGCGGGTAGGTCACGATCACGGAGAGGATAACGACTTGCCAGCCCCAGAACACGAAGGCGGCCAACTTGTCGCTGAACAGCCGCGTGTTACAGGTGCGCTGTACCACGTAGAACGATGTTGCCATCAGGCCACTGCCGCCAAAGGCGAAAATGACCGCGCTGGTGTGCAATGCGCGCAAACGACCGAAGTGAAAATACGGGCCGAAATTCAATTCTGGCCACGATAGCTGGGAAGCAATGACGACACCTACCAGCATGCCGACGATACCCCACACGACGGTCATGATGGCAAATTGCCGCACCACTTTATAGTTGTATGTGGTTTGGTTATCCATAAAACGCTCCGAAAGTACTCCAAACGGCTAAATAAAACTGGCTAAAACTGCCTTGCAGAAACATGCCCCGGGCCCGCCGGGACAAGTCCTGACTGATTGCTCAGGCATGAAGTGATGCATATATTTTGTTTTGGGCTGGCCGGCAATGTGCCGTGCTGGCAGGGGTGCGGCATTGATCTAGATCAAACCGTACAGGTGGTCGGCGGGTATTTTAGCGCGCCATCCTATGTTCAGTCAGTTGTTTTTTGCTTGCCCGCCTCAATTTGCTGCGGCGCCGCAGCGGCCGAGTCGTCGTCTTGCAAAATGCGATGGGCCGGGCCTTCCAGATCATCAAACTGTCCGCTGCGCATGCACCACCAGAAGATCAGGCCGATCAGAAACACCAGCACCACCGACAGCGGAATCAGGATATACAAACTTTCCATTACTTCACTCCGGGCTTGCGCCCGTTATGGCGGCTGCCCGCCAACCGCAATGCGTTACCCACCACCAGCAAAGAGCTGCAGGCCATGCCAAGGCTGGCTAGCCACGGCGTAACATATCCGGCCATCGCCAGCGGCAGCGCCACCAGGTTGTAGGCCAGCGCCCACCACAGGTTTTGCCGGATCACCGTGCGCGTCTGGCGTGCCAGCCTGATTGCATACGGGATATGCGCTAGCTGGCAGTCATACAACACGGCATCGCCAACCGTTTGCGCCACATCGACGCCGCTGCCCATCACGATGGACGCATCAGATAACGCCAGTACCGGCGCATCGTTGACACCATCGCCCACCATCAGCACGCGCTTGCCCTGGCTTTGCAGCTGGCGGATGGCGGCCAGCTTGCCTTCCGGCGAGGCCTGCGCCTGGGCATGCGCGATACCAAGTTGCTGCGCCAGCGCTTGCACCGGGGCGGGATGATCGCCGCTCAACAGATGCGTGCTCAGCCCGGCTTGCTGCAGCGCAGCGACCGTGCTGGCGGCATCGGCGCGCGCGGTATCGGCCAGATCAAAGCGGGCGATGCCGCCTGGGCCGGCTAACCACACCGGGGTGCCGACCACGACCGGGGCGTCTGCAGGCAATTCAAGACCACTATTCTGCGCTACGAAATCGGCGTGCCCCAGGGCCCACGTCAGGCCGTCGACCACGCCCGTCAGGCCTCCACCCGCATGATAGACGACGTCCTGCGCGGTCAGCGCCGCAGCGGCATCCAGGTCGGCAAAGGCGTGCGCCAGCGGGTGGCTGGAATGTGCCTCGAGCGCGGCCGCCACCTGCAACAGTTTTGTGGCATCGCCGTGCCAGCTGTGCTGTTGTACGCGTTGCGGTTGCCCATGCGTCAGCGTGCCGGTCTTGTCGAAGACCACGTCGGTGATATTGGCCAGCGCATCCAGCGTGTGCCCGCGTGCAATCAACATGCCGCGGCGTGCCAGCTGGCCGGTGGCAGCGGTCAGCGCCGCCGGGGTGGCCAATGACAGCGCGCACGGACAAGAAATGACCAAAACGGCAATGGTAATGGGCAGGGCATGTGCGGGGTTGTGTCCATGCCAGTACCACCAGGTGCCTGCCGCTACCAGCAACAAGGCGGCGACGAACACACCCGCTATCCGATCTGCCAGCAGGGCGGCACGCGGTTTCTCGGCTAGCGCGCGGTCCAGCAAACGCACAATGCCGGACAAGCGTGTGCTCTGGCCGACGCGGCTGGCGCTGATCTGCAAGGGCGAACCATGGTTGACCGTGCCCGCTGTCACGCTGTCGCCGAGGTGCTTGGCCAGCGGCTGGCTTTCCCCGGTGAGCAGGGCCTCATCCACTTCGCTTGCGCCGGACAGGATTTCGCCATCGACCGGGATGGTTTCGCCAGGCTTGACCAGCACGGTATCGCCCATTTGCAGATGGATGACGGCGACTTCTTCGGTGGTTTGATCGGGCAATACCCGGTGGGCGAATGCAGGAAGCAAACCGGCCAGTTGTTCCAGAGCAGCCCCTGCCCGCCGGCGTGCGCGTTCTTCCAGGTAGCGGCCCGAGAGCAGCAAGAACACAAACATCGATACTGAATCGAAATAAACCTCGCGCTGGCCGTGCAGCAGGCTCAGCGTGCTGGCGGCGAAGGCGGACAGCACGCCGATGCTGACCGGTAAATCCATGCCGGCCCGGCCGCGCTTCAGATCGCGCCAGCTGGATACGTAAAATGGCCAGCTCGCCCAGGTGGCGACGGGCAAGGTCATCAAAAACGTGGCCCAGTTGAGCAAGCTCATCCATTGCGGTGCAATGTCGCCCGAATCCGATAGATAGACCGGCACGGTGAACATCATCACCTGCATCATCGACAGCCCGGCCACCCACAGCCGTAACAAGGCGGTCTTGCGCGATTTTTCACTGGCGGCTTCTTGCCGGGCCCGGTCATAGGGCTGGGCGCGATAACCGATGGCGGAAATGGCCTGCAGGATGCTGGAGAGCCGGGTGGTGCGTTCGTCCCAGCGCACGCGGGCGCGGTGGGTGGTGTAGTTGATGGACACGCCCAGTACGCCGGGTACCTTGCCGATCTGGCGTTCGTTTAACCAGATACAGGCGGAACAGGTGATGCCCTCGATCAGGAGTGCGGCTTCGCGTTCGTCAGTACCCGCGTTGGAAACGAAACCCTGTTGCAGGGCGGGGTCATCGTACAGGCGCAGGCGGGCGAGCAGTTCATCGGGCAAGGGCGCGGCGCGGTCGGCGGGGCGTTCGCGTTGTTCGTAGTAGTCGCCGAGACCGGCGTCGATGATGCTTTGCGCGACGGCCTGGCAGCCAGCGCAGCAGGCGGGCTGATGGGTTTCGCGATAGCGGATGGTCAGGTTGAGGTTGGGGGGGACGGGTTCATTGCAGTGGAAGCAGGCGGCCTCGGCGGAGGTGGGGGCGGGCGATGTCTGGATGGTGGTTGTTGCGGTCACAGCTTTGAACCCTGGCCGCCAGGCCTGCGGCGCATGTTTTGATGTTCGGCAAGTGCCGAACAAACCTTAAACGCCTTGCCTGCGGCGCATTTTAGACACCCGGGGGTGCCCGGGAGCACGTTACTTTTCTTTGCTTCGCCAAAGAAAAGTAAC
>NZ_BAAIHC010000023.1:0-69619 GCF_054652575.1 Silvimonas sp. JCM 19000
TCCTGATCCGCCAGCAATTCTTTGTTAAATATTTTTGAATTGGTGTTGGCAGACAATTTCTGGCGCCTCGACCAGATGGTTAAAACAGTCGTATAAAGCGTGGGCAAATCGCTCAAAAAACAAAAAACCGCTCACAGAGCGGCTTTTTTTACATAAAACGTTTAGCGATTTGATCCGGCCACCAGCCTGAACTCATAAAAACGGCAATCCAGCGCGCCGTTATAGATAGGAAGCCGGCGCGACGGCGTCAGGCGGATCAGCTTGGGCAGGCGCAGATCGCCGGTGAGCAACCAGGCACGCCAGCCACTGAATTGCTGCTTGAGAACATTGCCCAGCTCCGGATAAAACTCAGCCAGCGCATCCAGTTCTTCCAGACGCACGCCATACGGCGGGTTGGCGATCAGCACACCTTCGGCTGCGGGTGCTTGTTCGGTATCACGCAGGTCGCCTTGCTGCACGTCCACCAGATGATCCAGCCCGGCTGCGATCAGATTATGGCGCGCGCTTTCAACTGCAACGGCATCACGATCACGCCCGGTGATTGGTGCGCTCAATGCTTCACGCGCCGCGCCACGCGCCTGCTCACGATAGCCATCCCATTTTTGCGCATCGAAGCCCGACAGACCTTCAAAGCCAAAGCGCCGCAAACGCCCTGGCGCCAGGCCCAAAGCAATCTGGGCCGCCTCAATCAAGAAGGTGCCGCTGCCGCACATGGGGTCATGCAGTGCTTCGTGGCCATTCCAGCCCGACAGCAGCAACAAGCCCGCCGCCAGGTTTTCGCGCAGCGGCGCATCCACGCTTTCCTGGCGATAGCCGCGCTTGAACAGCGATTCACCCGAGGTATCTATATAGAGCGTTGCCAGGCGATCAGTCATAAAGATATGAATACGCACATCGGGCGCATGCGTATCTACGCTGGGGCGCTCGCCACATGCGTCACGGAAGATATCGCAAACCGCGTCCTTCACTTTCAACGCGATAAAGTCCAGGCTGCGCAGATTGCTACGTTGTGCCGTTACCGAGACCTTGATGGTGCGCTCCACATTAAACAGCGCCGGCCAATCAGTACGCGTACCCAGACGATATAGATCAGCCTCGCTGCGATAGGCGCGTTCGTCCAGGCGCAACAAGATGCGGCTGGCGATACGGGAATGCAGGTTGGCCAGGTACATCAGATCGATCAGGCCGCGGAAACCCACGCCGCCTTCTTTAACATCGATATCCTGCGCGCCCAGCTCAGCCAGTTCATCGGCCAGTAGTTGCTCCAGGCCGCGTGGGCATGGTGCGTAGTATTGCTGGATAGCGGTCCAGTCAAACTGGTTGGGGCGCAATTTATTCGATGCGGCTACCACGCCGCCGCTGCCGGTGCCTCGGCTCGATACCGCGGCGGGTCGGCGGCCGGTATGCGAAAACCCGTCGCGACTATCCCGGCCGCGACCGCCCCGGTCATCCGCTTTCCGCTCGCCAAACACACGCGGGGCGCGCTCGCCCTCGGCGTCCGCACGCTTGCCGCCGCTGGCCGCTGCGCCCGTCTTACGCGCATGGTCGGCTTGCTGCGCACCGGGCCGTGCCGGTTTACGCGACGGCGCATCGGCAGTCGGCGCCAGGCGCGGTGGCAGTTTGAGGGTTTTCTTTTCAGTCATGATGTGCAAATCCAGTACGCCGCAGCCAGGCTACGGCAGGGTACGTCTAAGGGCGGCAGGCAATTTGCGCCGCACCAGAAAACAAGAATGCTGGATCAGTTCTGCCAGCAAATCGTCGGGGATGGCAGCGGGCGTATCCAGCGCAATCCAGTAATAGCGCCCCAGGTAAGGCGCGGGCCGCACGCCGGGACGATCGGTTAATTCGAGAAAACGCTCAGGCTCGACCTTGAAGCAGACCGCGCCGCTGTTAAGCCCGCAAATAGCGAACATTTTGCCGCCGATACTGTAGACCTCATTGGTCTGCCATTTGATATCGGTGGTGGCTCCCGGTTGCGCCGCGCAAAACGCGCGAAACTGATCGGCCGTCATCGCCATGCACGGTACTCCTTCCCCACGTTGATGGCTGCAGGATAGCAAGCTTCAGCAGGGCCATCGCCCAGGATCAGACCGCCACCTTGGCGCGGCGCCGCGTTTGTGCGATCGCCGGTGCCCAGATTTCGCCAGCCTGCTTCTTGCGCGTGGTCAACGTCAGGTCGCTGGGGCCGTAGACGTTGGTGTTATGCGTCAGCGGCGTAGTGATCAGATATTGCGCCTGCGTGGCTTTCAAGAAACCGCCCACCCGATCAATGTTAAAGATATCCAGATGCGCAAACGGCTCATCAATAAAGACAAAGCCGGATGGATTAGCATCGTCCATCATCAGGCTGATCAGCATGATCAGCGACTTCATCACCTGCTGGCCACCCGAAGCCTCGCCGTCGTTCAGGCCCATCATGCCTTTCTGGTCAAAGTTGAAGCGCACGGTCAGCCCCGCTTGCGCCAACACGGTGTCGTCGTTTTCCAGTTGCGGCAGATCAGTTTCGACATCAATGCCGGACAACTCACCCAGCCGCTTCAGATTGCGACCATATGTGCGAACGGTTGCTTTCAGCTTGTTGATATAAGCGGCGCGCGCTTCGTCGGTCAGTTGCGCGGTGCGTTCGACTTCATTGCGATGTAATTGCGTGTCGCGTTCGAGCGCGTGGTAGTCCTCGCCCAGTTTGTCACGTCGCACCAGCACGGTCTGATCGGTTTCCCAATCGGCTTGCGCCAGCCGTTCGCGTTCACGCTCGATCATATGGCGCGCCTCGCTCAGGCCGCCGTACTTGTCTTTGTATGCACGCAGACTGGCGCTGCTGCGCATTTCCGGCGGCATGCCGGCTTTGGCGTTGCGCAGATCACGGATACGGCGGCTTTGCTCATCGCGTTGGCGCGAAAGCTGGTTCAGCTCGTCATTAACGTGGGCGTTAAGGCGGTCGCGGCGGTCTTTCAGTTTCTCGAATTGCACGCGGCCGTCTTCACGGATCTTGCGCGCTTCGTCCCAGCTGGCTTGCGCCGCGGCCACCGCCGCGCCGGCTTCTTGCGCCCGCCGTTGTTCTTCGGGCCATCGTTCGGCGACGGCGGCAAATTCGTCCTGGCGTGCGGCCAGTTGCACCACGGCCTGCATGCCCATCAGCGACTGCTGCAAGGCCGAAGCGTCGCGCTCCAGTTCAACCAGCAGTGCTTCGCCCTTGAGCAACTGTTCGTTCAGGTCACGCAGCCGGCGTGCCGATTCTTGCAGGCGTGAGACGCGCGCCGCCTCGCCAAAGGCATATTCGCCCGGGCGCGCCGAAATATCGCGCGCGCCGCGCCGTTCTTTATGAAAGCCATCCCGCGTAATCCATTCGCCATCCAGATATTGCCCATCGGCAACCGATTTGGCGCGCTGGGTTCGATTGAGCAAGCTCACCAGCCAGGCAGGCGCGTCGGCTTTGAAATCGACGATTTCAAGAATCGAATTGCTGTTGGCGCGGCCCACCTTCTCGCGATCCGGCACGATGAAATGGCGGTATTTAAGTTGCTGACCCAGCTCGTACGCGCGCTGCCTATCCTGCGGTTTGTCCAGCAGGATGATGTGGCGATACGGCGCCAGCAGCGCTTCCACCGCGTCTTGCCAGGTGTTGTCGCGCACTTCGACGATTTCGGTCAGCAATTGGTGGCGGATGCCTGCCTCGTCCAGCGCCGCACGCATCCGGTTTACAAACTCCGGATGCGGTGCCCGCCCCTGGTCGAGCGCCAATTTCATATCCGTCAGCTGTTGGCGTTCATCCTTTTGCGCGCGGAGCGTCTGCTTGAGCTGATTGGCATGCTCGCGCTTGAGGGCCAGTTGATCGGCCAATGCCACGCCATCGGCGCCGTTCTCCGCAGCGGCCAGCTGGCGCAGGCGTTCCGCCTCTTTCATGGTTTTTTCACTGTCGCGCGCCGCGTCACGCGCCGACTGGAACACGGCATATGCCGCCTCGTTTTCAACGCGGGCCGCTTCTTCGTGCGTCACCGCAATGGCTTGCGCCGATTCGCTGTGACGATAGTGCGCATCCAGTGCATCCAGCTCGTCTTGTTTCTGGCGCAATGATTTACGCGCACCGCGGAACTGATTGATATAGCCGCGCAGGCTTTCCCATTGCTCCACATACTTGAGCGCCGGAATGGCGTGCTGTTCCAGCGTTTCGATATCCCGCTGCAGGCCTTGCCATTCCAGATAGTTATTGCCGCGCAATTTGAGCCGCTCCACATCCAGGCCCAACTGGCTAAGCTGCTGCTCCATCTTGCCCAGTTCGCCTTCGGCTTCTTTCAGACGCAATTTGGCTTCGGCGTAATGGTCGAGCACCTGTTTGTCGCCAAACACCTGGAACACCAGTTCCAGCAGGGCCTTGGGCGAGTATTCGCACAGCTTGTCGGTATCGCCCTGCTCCAGCGCCAGCACTTCGGCAATTGCGGGCGTCAGACCGGCTTGCTCCAGCCGTCGCTTGTATTCATTAACGCCCAGCCATTGCAACGAGGATTCAGTCTGGGCATCCAGCGTGACGTCGCCTTCGGCAATTGCATACTGACGCACCCAGTCACCGCCCTGCTTTTTAATACGGCAAAACAAGGTGACGACTTCAGAGGTGGCCGGGAAAAACAGATAGGGAAACAATCCGCCGCCCTGGCGACGCGGGTTGGATACCACGCCGCGCAGCCAGGCATTGTTTTCGCGGTTATTGCGCACATAGCGTTTGTAATCGCGCCGGCCCGAGCATTTGAGCGCCAGCAATGTGCGCAGCGCATCCAGCAAAGTGGTTTTGCCGGAGCCATTGGGGCCAACGATGGTGACAATCTGGGCATCCAGCGGCACTTTGATGGCGCGCCAGAAATCCCAATGGATCATTTCGAGTTCACGAATCTGGAACATTTACAGGTCTTCTCCAGATGCGGAGGCATCAACAGTAGCAACATCGAGCGCCAGTTGCGTGCCCGACAGATTAAGCACTTCGGCCATGGCGCCTTCGATAATGCGCGGAGCCAGTTTTGCGTAGTCGATCATCAGATCAAGCATCGGGCCTTCGTGGATCATCTTGTTGCGGCGGACCACAAAACCGAGCTTGGCCAGTTGGCCCAGATTCATCGAAAAGCGTGATTTGCCGCCCAGTTTTTTGCCAAAGTCGGCGTAGATGGCGTCTTCCGGCACGCCCAACGCCACTTCTTCGCCGCGCGCGATGGGCTTCTCGGCCCCAAACAGATCGGTCTGGCCGCCATTCTGGCTGGCGCGCGCAATCTGGCGTTCGCGCTTGGGCAGTATGATCAGCGCCCACACAATCACCAGCAAAGCGATCGCATCGCGTGGCAGGCCCATATTGTTGGATAGCCAGTTATCGCCCTCACCAAATACCCAGTCTTCCATTTCGGGTTTAAGGCCGATGGCGATGTGCTCGGCGTACGGGTTCTCCAGCAATTGCATGCCGCAATCGTCCAGCCGCCGGTCGAGCATGTCGCGAAACACTTCGTCGATCAGCGCGCGACGCGCCAGCGGGTCTTTGCGCGGAATAAAACGATGGGCGAACAGGCGCGCCAGCAGAATATTTAAAGCTTGATCCATAACGGGTACCTGGTCAGAGCGGCTTAAGCCGGCCACGCGTGAGCGCAGCCACTTCGGGGTGATCAATCAGGTCGACAACATCATCGGTCTCAAACGCCAGCGGCAGCTTGACCAGGTCGGCGACGATGCTTTGCTCCAGCGCGGCTTCGCGGTCACCCAACAGCGACAACAGCGACAAGCGATAGGCCGTTTCGGCATAGGTATCGGCCAGCACGGCCTCGGTCAGCGGCGTTTCCAGCTTGATGTTTTGCAGCAGCTCAAACAGTTCTTCGGCATGCCACAGGCGCTCGGCTTCAGCGGCGGTGACATTGGGTGATTCTTCCGAAGTGGGCAGCTCGCTGACGATCTCCTCAACGCGTTCGCGCTCAAGGATTTCAAATTCGGTTACGTCCAGCAGCAAGTCCGAAACCGCAAATGCAGGCTCGGGATGAAAACTGAGCAGATCGCGGCCCAGATCGGCCAGCTGTTCTTGCGAGCGGCCACGCAACCAGTCCGACACATTGGTCGAGGTCAGCCCGGACTGGCCCAGATGCACGCGCTGTGCCGCCAGTTCGGCCAGGCGGCGCTGGAATACGCCGGTCATATTGAGCATGCGGCCTTGCGACAGCGCGATCGCTTGTGCAATTTGCTGCACGCGGCGCTCGCCCGATTCGTCTTCGAGCACGGCGCGGACCACTTCGGTGCCCTTTTCCACCCACTTCCACACGCTATCGAGCTTGGCGCGCGCGCTGCGGATCTGGTGCTCGGATTGCGATTCGAGCGCTTGCTCAAAGTCGCCATGCAATTCGGTCAGGCGTGCTTGCAAATGCTGCAGCGATTCGGTCGAGATATTGCCCACGGCCTGGCCTGCAGCCACTTGCGCGGTCAGATAACCGAGCTCGGCATCGCCATCGGCAAATTGCGTCAGCGTGGCCACGGCAGCCAAGGCCACGCGGCCCGGTTCGGACAGGCCGTACAGGCCTTCATCGCTATCCCACACCAGCAAACCGTTATCGCGCAGCCGCTTTAACACGGTGTCGCGTTTGATGGCGTTGATATAACTGAAATGGCTTTCCAGCTCTTGCGGGCTCCAGCGTGGTGCTTCGGCGCGCGAGCCAATCTCACGCAGGATCAGCAGCCGCACCATGACTTCGTCTTCGCCACCGCGAAACAGCGTGATCAACGCATCCAGATACGGACGCGCGCGCAGCAGCCCGGCCAGCGGACCGAGGTCAGCCGGGTCAACGCCGGGCTGAAAAAAATCAGCAAAGGGGGAATCTGGATTCAACATGCAACCGCGAGGTAAAACGAGGAAAGCGGCATTCTACGACGGCTGGCGGTCTGGCGTCGCATTGCGGGCGGCATCCAGCGCTTGATCAAGTGCCGCCGTCACGCGGCCATCGGGGGCAAACTTGCGTGCAATCAAGGCGCGGCTGGCAAGCAGTTCGGGCACATCGACGTCTTGCCAGGTATAGGGCGACCATGCGCCGTCTTGCCAACGAATCAGCCGCAGATTATTGCGCAGCACGCGCGGCGCAAACGAGGTCTGCATCAGCACGCTCTGAAAAAACATTTCGTCCGGCACGGCGGTGCGGGCAAAAAAGCGCAGTACTTCGGGATGTTGTTCGCAAAACGCCAGGATGGCGCGGCAAGCCGGGGCCGACAGCGTCCACCATTGCGAGCCCGCAAAAATCTGCGGCACGGCCACCGGCGGATAGCGCCGCCACCCCAATCGTTGCACCGCGCGCTGCAGCTTTTGCCACAGCTTGCCGATCGGCTTGCCGTGCCAGCTTTGTGGATGCCAGGTTTGCCAGCGATAGCGCACGTCAAACTGTGCTTCGGTGCGGATATCGATAAAGCCATCGGTGGTTTGCGCGGCGAGGAAACGGGCGATGTCTGGGTGTGTCTTTAGCGGATAATCCGCGCCAGACAATAAAGTCGCCCAGGCGCAGCCATCAGCCAGCGCGGCGCGCATTAAATCGAGGGTGGCAGAAACCAGAGAGAAACCGCCCCAGTAGCAGGGACGGCGGGCGATGAACTGAACGTCCATGCCAGCAGGCACGGCGGCCTGCATCGCGGCAAAAGTCTGGGCCGAAGCACGCGCATCCACATGCACGTAGCAACGGCCACCCGCCAGCCGCTTGAGCAAGCGGCCCAGTTGCTGCGGGTGGTCATGCGCAAGAATCAGCCACGCCAGGCGTGGCACTTGCTCAGTTATCGTCGCCATCCACGTGGGCCAGCGCGCGGGCACATTCTTCCGGCGTCAGACCTTCGCAAATATTGTGCGGCGCGATTTCAGGGATGGGCACCACGTTGGCGCGCGCGGCCTCTTTCTTCAATTCGCGCACGGCATCCAGGTAATCCATGATGGCCCAGGTCAGTTCGCGCGTACCGTCGCCCGTCAGACCGGAGATGGTAAACAAACGCGGACGCGCCGGATCGAACACGGCGTATTCGTCTTGCGGGGTTTGATCCCAGCCATAGGCATCAAGGAAGGCTTTGACGCGCGCGTCGCGCTCTTCTTCCGGAATCATGTCCAGCTTGTTCAGCACCAGCCAACGCGGCTTGTTGTACAGGCTCTCGTCGTATTTGCGCAGTTCTTCGACGATGGCTTTGGCTTCGGCCACCGGATCGGTTTCTTCGTTGAACGGTGCCAGATCAACCAGATGCAGCAATACACCGGTGCGTTGCAAATGCTTGAGGAAGCGATGACCCAGGCCCGCGCCATCGGCCGCGCCTTCGATCAGACCGGGGATATCGGCCACCACAAAGCTGCGGTTGTCATCAATACGCACCACGCCCAGATTGGGGTGCAGCGTGGTAAACGGATAATCCGCTACTTTGGGGCGTGCAGCCGATACAGCACGGATAAAGGTGGATTTGCCGGCGTTAGGCATGCCCAGCAGGCCCACATCAGCGAGCACTTTCAGCTCAAGCTTGATGGTGCGGGTTTCGCCCGGCTCGCCCGGCGTGGTTTGACGCGGTGCGCGGTTGATCGAGGATTTGAAATGGATATTGCCCCAGCCGCCCTTGCCGCCCTTGGCAATCACGACGCGTTGGCCGTCATGGGTCAAGTCAGCCAGTACTTCGTCGGTTTCGGCATCCATGATGACGGTGCCGACCGGCATGCGCAGTTCGACTTCGTCGCCGGCCTTGCCGTAGCAATCGGCGCCGCGGCCCGATTCACCATCTTGTGCCTTGTAGCGTTTGACAAAGCGATAGTCGACGAGGGTGTTGATGTCTTCATCCGCCACCGCCCACACGCTGCCGCCGCGACCACCATCACCGCCATCCGGACCACCGCGCGGGATGAATTTTTCGCGGCGCATACTGGCCGACCCCTTACCGCCCTTGCCGGCGATCACTTCAATTCTGGCTTCGTCAATAAATTTCATTTTGGGACTCTTGTGTGAGCGTATGGGCAAGGTGCGCGCAGTAAGACACCACACCCGTCGCGTTATGTGCGACAGGCGCCCTGGTCGTAGCGGATCAATATACGGGCGTTGCCCGCGGCTTAACTCGGTAAAGATAGAGCCATATTGATCAAGAGCAAGAGGCAGCTTGTAACTACGCCTGCAAACTTGAGCCTCTTACAAAAGAAAAAAGCCCTATCAGACGATAGGGCTTTCAAGCTGCGAGATCGCTAAAGCCTCAGGCTTGAGCTTCTTCGCCCACGTACGGGGTTACGATCACGGTGCGACGCTTTTGCGCGCCCTTGATCGCAAATTGCACGTAACCATCAACCAGTGCGAACAGGGTATGGTCTTTGCCCATGCCGACGTTCTCGCCCGGATGAAATTCAGTACCGCGTTGGCGGATGATGATGGAACCAGCGTTGATCAGCTCACCGCCGTATACCTTCACGCCAAGACGCTTGGCCTGTGAGTCGCGACCGTTGCGCGAACTACCGCCTGCTTTTTTGTGTGCCATGGTGTTTTAGCTCCTGACAGATTACGCGTCGATCGAATCGATGCGGATTTCAGTGTAGTTCTGGCGATGGCCTGCGTGCTTCTGGTAGTGCTTACGGCGACGCATCTTGAAGATGCGAACCTTTTCGCCACGACCGTGGGAAACCACGGTTGCCTTGATGGAAGCGCCGGCGACCACAGGGGTCCCGATCGTCACTGCGTCACCGTTTGCCACCATCAATACTTCATTCAGTACGATCTGGCTGTCGATGTCTGCAGCAATCTGTTCTACTTTAAGTTTTTCGCCAATGACAACTTTGTACTGCTTGCCACCGGTTTTTACGACTGCATACATTTAACAAGCTCCAAAGAGTTTGCACCCAAAAAAACCATGTCACGAATGACATAGCCCTCCGCCCACGCGAAGGAATCGGCGAATATACGCAATCTTTCTTTCCCGGTCAATCACTTAGGCCAAATGGACGGTTGCAGCCACCCAGCCCGCCGCCGCATAGGGTGGGTCTGGACCCACCGACCAAAGTGATATGCCAATGACGCGCTACGTCGCCGACGGCTTGGTCAGCCGGGTCCTGGCCAACTCCATGCCCAGCGCCAGCCCCCGATGTTGCCCCCCGGCCAGCGCCAGACCAGGCCAACGTAAACCCGCCTTGCAAGCCGCCCGCCGCTTGAATCGTGTTAATATCCCGGCGGCTTTATCTCTCACCTTTTTTATCAGATACGCAAAGCGAGGCGCTCGTGGCAATGGAGTTTGTCAAATCGGTAGTCGACCAGAACATGAACCAGGTCGACGCCTTGATCCGCAAACAGCTCTATTCCGATGTAGTGCTGGTCCGCCAGGTCGCGGAATACATTGTGGCCTCGGGCGGCAAGCGTCTGCGCCCCATGCTGGTATTGCTGTCGGCCGAAGCGTTGGGCTATCAGGGCGAACATCACCGCACGCTCGCAGCCGTCATCGAATTTATCCACACCGCCACGCTGCTGCACGATGACGTCGTTGACGAATCCAGCCTGCGCCGTGGCCGGGAAACCGCCAACGCCCTGTTCGGTAATGCCGCCAGCGTATTGGTGGGTGACTTTGTCTATACCCGCTCGTTCCAGATGATGGTGTCGGTGGGTTCGATGCGCGTGATGGAAGTGCTGGCCGAGGCCACCAACATCATCGCGGAAGGCGAAGTACTGCAACTGATGAACATCGGCAACGTCGAGATCAACGAAGCCGACTATCTGCACGTGATCCGCTACAAGACCGCCAAGCTGTTTGAAGCAGGCACCCGTCTGGGCGCGATTCTGGCCGGGGCCGATGCGGATACCGAAGCCGCCTTTGCCCGCTACGGCATGCATCTGGGCACCGCCTTCCAGATTATTGATGACGTACTCGATTATTCCGGTCAGACCGATGCGATCGGCAAAAACCTGGGCGACGATCTGGCCGAAGGCAAGCCCACGCTGCCGCTGATCTACGTGATGCAACACGGCGCGCCCGAACATGCCCAGGCGGTGCGCGAAGCACTGACCGAGGCCAGTCGCGATCGCTTTGATGACGTTACACGTGCCATTGCCGCCAGCGGCGCGCTGGAATATGCGCGCAAGGTTGCGGCCGAAGAAGCCGCTCGCGCCAAGGCAGAACTGGCCCATGTGCCCGACAACCCGGCACGCCAGGCGATGCTGCTGCTGGCCGATATCGCAATTTCCCGAAACAGTTGACAGCTTGAAAGCCCGGCTGTAATAATCCGGGCTCTTCGCGATTGAGGCAGGTTTGATCGCAGAAATTCGGGGTGTAGCTTAGCCTGGTAGAGCGCTACGTTCGGGACGTAGAGGCCGGAGGTTCGAATCCTCTCACCCCGACCAGAATTTGCTGTTACGCATTGCGTGCCAGCCACAAAAAGCCGTCCAGCTCGCTGGATGGCTTTTTTGTTTTCAGCGCCGCCTGCGGGCCAGGTGGCACCTGGCCGCCCCGCTCGCAGCGCAATTTCTTCCAATACACGTACCGGCCACTGCGCCAGGATCGTGGCTTCTTTCTTCCGCTGCTGAAATCGCAACCATGAGCACCGCATCCAACGGCTTTCTGCTGTCCCTGTCTTTATGCCTCGACATCGGCGTGGTCAATATCGCCATGATGACCGCCGCCATGCAGCACAATTTCTGGCGCGGTTTCTGGTTGGGGATGGGTTCGTGCATCGGCGACCTGATCTATGCCGTGCTGGCCCTCGCCGGGATGACGGCCTTGTTGCGTTTTCCGGCGGTGCGCTGGGCGATGTGGATAGGGGGCGGCATCGTGCTGGTGGTGCTGGCGATCAAGATGATCCGCGCCGCCCTGCAGACCGCGAACGACCTTGACCGCAGCGCCGCGCCTATCGAAGGCGGCTACGCGCAACAAGCCGTCAAGGGCATGCTGCTGGCCTTGTCTTCACCGTCGGCCATCGTCTGGTTTGCCGCCGTGGGGGGCGCCCTGATTGCGCAATCAGGCGTGCAAGGCTGGCAGGCCACCAGTATGTTTCTCGGCGGGTTTCTGGCGGCTGGCGTGGTCTGGACCATTTCGATCTGTCTGGTGGCGCGCCAGGGCGGCAAGCTGTTTGGCGCACGGGCCCTCACTTTCTGCTATTACGCGTCTGCCGCCTTGTTTGCCTTTTTTGCCTGGCAAGTGATTACTTCGGGCTACAGCAAATTCATTGTCGGCGGCGCACCCTGATCAGGCCCGCCGGGCGGCGTACGGCGCGCGGGCAAAGCGCAGCGGGCTGATGCCGGTCACTTTGCGGAAGGCATTGCTGAAATGACTCAGATCATAAAAGCCCAGACCCAGGGCTACATCCTGAATATGCCGACCACGGCGCAATTGCTGGCGCGCTTCCATCAAGCGTAATTGCATGTGATAGCTCAACGGCGGCATGCCCATCGCCGCCTTGAAGGTGCGGATCAGATGATGTTTGCTAACGCCGCCGCTGGCGGCCAGTTGCTCCAGGGCGATCGGTTGGTCCAGATGCGCGCGCATCAGCTCTAGCACGCGCAGCAGCATCCCGGTATCGAGCGGGTGGACCGCGCTAACCGCTTCCGCGCCGCCGTTGCCCAGCAGCGCCGCGCTCAGCGTAACCCATGCGGTATCCAGATCATGCTGCTGCGGATTTCTGGCCGCGCGATAGAGCTGCAGTATCGCCTGCCGCAACTGAGCATCTTCGAATACGCCTTGCGCAATTTCGGGCGCGATGGCGCGGCTACGCCAGCCGTTTTCGGCCACGGCCTGGGCCAGGCGCTGCGGCTCTATATATACAGACACAAAATCTGCGCCACCCGCCGCCGTATCAAAAATGGACGACTGCACGGCCTCCGGGTTGTAGATCGTCACCGAATGCGCCTGGGCCGTGAATTCGCGGCCATCCAGCCAGATCTGCTCGCAGCCCGCCAAATTGACGCCGATCACGTATTCGGCATGGGTATGACGCGGAAAGCTGGCTGCCGTCTGCGCTTGCAGTCGTGCCACTTCCATCCCGTCGATACGATACAACTCCGCCATTTCGATCATCATCGCGCCCCGGCTTGCCAGCTCGCTTTATAACATTGATCGCGCTGCAGCCTGGCCCACGCCGCCCTGCGTACAACGCCAGCACGCAGCAGCCTGCCGCCCTTCGGGGCGTTTTTTGCGGCCGTTACATCCCCTTTTGTCTCGCCGCCCCTTATAATTCCCGCCTTTGAATCGATTTTTTCCGGACCCAAGCCCATGCAAGAGCAATACAACCCGGCCGAAGTGGAAGCCGCTGCACAACGTGAGTGGGAACAACATCAAACTGACCGCTCGCTGGAAGACACCAGCAAGCCCAAGTATTACTGTCTGTCGATGTTTCCGTATCCGTCCGGCAAGCTGCACATGGGCCACGTGCGCAACTACACTATCGGCGATGTGCTGAGCCGCTATATGCGCATGAACGGGTACAACGTGCTGCAGCCGATGGGCTGGGATGCATTCGGTATGCCAGCCGAAAACGCCGCCATCAAGAATGGCGCGCCGCCTGCGGCCTGGACCTACGAAAACATCGATTACATGAAAAAACAGCTCAAGTCGTTGGGCCTCGCCATCGACTGGGAACGTGAAATCGCCACCTGCAAGCCGGACTACTACCGCTGGGAACAATGGCTGTTTACCCGCTTGTTCAAGAAGGGTGTGGTTTACAAAAAGACCGGCGTGGTCAACTGGGATCCGGTCGACAACACCGTGCTGGCCAACGAACAAGTTGAAAACGGCCGTGGCTGGCGTTCGGGCGCGTTGGTGGAAAAGCGCGAAATCCCGATGTATTACTTCCGCATCACCGATTACGCCGATCAATTGCTGCAAGATCTGGATCAACTGGATGGCTGGCCCGAGCAGGTCAAAACCATGCAGCGCAACTGGATCGGCAAGAGCTTTGGCGCTGAAGTCGCCTTTGATTACGACGTCGATAGCGTGGGTGAAGCGGGCCAGCTCAAGGTTTACACCACGCGTCCCGATACGCTGATGGGCGCCACCTACGTCGCCATCGCCGCCGAACACCCGCTGGCCACGCTGGCCGCGCAAAAAAATCCGGCACTCAACGACTTTATCGCGGAATGCAAATCCGGCTCGGTGGCAGAAGCCGATGTCGCCACCATGGAAAAGAAAGGCCAACCGACCGGCCAGTTTGTGGTGCATCCGCTCACCGGCGCCAAACTGCCGGTCTGGATTGCCAACTATGTACTGTGGGGCTACGGCGAAGGCGCGGTGATGGCCGTGCCGGCGCACGACGAACGCGACTTTGAATTCGCCAACAAATACACGCTGCCCATCGTTCAGGTCTACGCCGCCAAAGCGGGCGACCAGGCTTATGACAGCACGCAGTGGCAAGACTGGTACGGCAACAAGGACGACAGTCTGGTCACCATCAACAGCGGCAAATACGATGGCCTGAGCTATCAAGCGGCCTTCGATGCCGTGGTGGCTGATCTGGCCAATAACACGCACGGCACCAAGCGCACGCAATATCGTCTGCGCGACTGGGGTATCAGCCGTCAGCGTTACTGGGGTTGCCCGATCCCCATCGTGCATTGCGCCGATTGCGGTGATGTGCCGGTGCCGGAAGATCAACTGCCGGTGGTGCTGCCGGAAAACGTGGTGCCGGATGGCCGTGGCAATCCGCTGGCCAAAATGCCCGAATTCTACGAAACCACCTGCCCGACTTGCGGCAAACCAGCGCGTCGCGAAACCGACACCATGGATACTTTCGTCGAATCGTCGTGGTACTACGCCCGTTACACCTCGCCCGATGCGCAAACCGGCATGGTGGATGAGCGCGCTAAATACTGGCTGGATGTCGACCAGTACATCGGCGGCATCGAACACGCGATCCTGCATTTGCTGTACGCGCGCTTTTTCCACAAGCTGATGCGCGATGAAGGCCTGATCCACACCGATGAGCCGTTCCGTAACCTGCTGACGCAAGGCATGGTGGTGTGCGAGACCTTTTATCGCGAGCACGCCGACGGCAAAAAGGATTGGTACAACATTGTTGATCTGGATCTGGAACGCGACGCCAAAGGCCGTATCACCAGCGCCGTCGCCAAAGCCGATGGCTTGCCGGTCACGATAGGTGGCGTCGAAAAGATGTCCAAATCCAAAGGCAACGGCGTTGATCCACAAGCGCTGATCGAGAAATACGGTGCCGATACCGCGCGCCTGTTCATGATGTTTGCCGCGCCACCGGAGCAAAGCCTGGAATGGTCGGATGCCGGTGTGGAAGGCGCCAACCGTTTTCTGCGCCGTCTGTGGCGCATGGTGCACGAGCATGTTGCCCAAGGCAGCGTCGCCGCTTATGCCGGTGGCGAGCTGTCGGCCGAGCTCAAAGCACTGCGCTTTGCCCTGCACAGCACCATCCAGAAAGTCAGCGATGACTTTGGCCGCCGCAAGCAATTCAATACCGCGATCGCCGCTGTGATGGAATTGCTCAACACGCTGGCGAAAGCACCGGTGAGCGACGCTGCCGGTCGCGCCGTGGCGCAAGAAGTGCTGGAAACCGCGGTCAAGATTCTGGCCCCCATCGTGCCGCACGCCACCAATGCGCTGTGGGATGCCTTGCAGCCGGGCTCGCGTCTGGCCGAGCAAAGCTGGCCCAAGGCCGATGCCTCGGCGTTGGTGCAGGACGAAATCGATATGGTGGTGCAGGTGAACGGCAAGCTGCGTTCAACCATCCGCGTCAGCAAAGACGCCAGCAAAGAGTCGATCGAGGCGCTCGCGCTGGCCGATGAAAACGTGCAGCGTTTTGTCGAAGGCACACCGAAGAAAGTGATTGTGGTGCCGGGCCGTCTGGTCAATATCGTCGCCTGAACGGCGCCCCGCTTAATAGATAAAGGTTGAGGCAATGACCCTGACATTGCGCCGGATTACGGCGGTTGTGCTGCTTGTGCTGCTGTCGGCATGTGGTTTTCATTTGCGCGGCAAAGGCGATACCGCCGGCTTTGCCTACCCTTTGGTCTATGTGGAAGGCGGCGGCGGTTCGGCTGAGCAATTGCGCAGCTATCTGCCGCTGCTGGACGGGGTAAAGCTATCAAAAACGGCGGTGGAAAACGCGACGGCCAAGATCGTCATTACCGGTGAGAAGGTCGACAACATCGTGCTGACCATCAACAGCTCGGGCCAGGCCACTGAATATAAAGTGGCGCTGACCGTCGGCTTCAGTGCCTTCCGCCCCGATGCCACCGCGCTGATGACCGACCAGAAAGTAATGCTGTCGCGCAGCTATTCCTACGATCCGAATAACCCGATCGCCATGAACGGGGAATCGGACCGCCTGGTGCGCGATATGCAACAGGATGCCGTGCAGTTGATTTTGCGCCGTATCAACGCGGTCGCCGCGCGCGACAAAGCCAATGCGCAGTGAGGACCTGGCCCGCCATCTGAAAGGCGGGCTGTCGCCGCTGTATGTGCTGCACGGTGACGAGACATTTCTGACGCTCGAAGCCGCGCAGGCCTTGCGTGACGCCGCGCGCCAGCACGGCTATGCCGAACGCGAGGTCATGACGGTCGAAACCGGCTTCTCCTGGAGCCAGCTGGGCATGGTGGGCAACAGCTTCTCGCTGTTCTCTGAAAAGAAACTGCTGGAATTGCGCATTCCCACCGGCAAGCCTGGCGTCGAAGGCGCCAAAGCGCTGGAGGCCTTCGCTAACCGCTTGCCGCCCGATACCGTTAGCGTGGTGCAGTTGCCCAAACTCGATCGCACCGCTCAGAACGCCAAATGGTTTCAGGCGCTCAGCCAGCATGGCGAAGTAATCGAAGCCCGCCCGGTTGAACGCAATGCCTTGCCCGCGTGGATCAACGCGCGGCTTAGCCAGCAGCAACAAAGCCTGGACGCCGACGCGATGCGCTTTCTGGTGGATCGGGTCGAAGGCAATCTGTTTGCCGCACATCAAGAAGTGCAAAAACTGGGACTACTGCATCCGGCGGGCCCGCTGAATCTGGAACAAGTCCGCGCCGCCGTCGCCAACGTCGCCCGCTTTGATGTGTTTCAGCTCGGCGAAGCCTTGCTCGCTGGCGACGCCACCCGCTTTGTGCGCATGCTGCACGGCCTGCGCGCCGAAGGCGAAGCGCCGCATCTGGTGCTATGGGCGGTGGCCGAAGAAGTGCGCAGCCTGTGGCGACTGGCGCACGGCAAGGCGCACGGCCACAATATGGCGCAGCTGATGAAAGAAAACCGCGTGTGGGGCGCCAAACAAGGGCTGGTGGAACGCGCACTCGACCGCGTTGATGGCACACTGCTACGCGATGCCCTCGCCCACGCCGCCCGCATCGACCAGATGAACAAAGGCGTCGGCCAGGGCGATGCCTGGGACGAACTGCTGGCCATGTGCCTGCCGCTATTAAAAACCCCCAAACCCAACCGACCGGATTTGCCGCGCCGCGCCGCCTGACCTTGTTGCGGCGCTTGACGATAGAGCCAGAGAGCCGACCATGAAAGAGCAGATCCTCGTAAATGTCACGCCGCAAGAAACGCGTGTTGCCACTGTCGAAGATGGCGTGGTGCAAGACATCCACATCGAACGCACGCAGCAACGCGGGCTGGTCGGCAATATCTATCTGGGCGTGGTCAAACGCGTGCTGCCGGGCATGCAAAGCGCGTTTATCGAAATCGGCCTGGAACGCGCTGCGTTTCTGCATATCGCCGACGTCATCGAACAGCGGCAACATCCCAACGACGAATTGCGTATCGAAAAGCTGGTGCACGAAGGCCAGCCCGTGGTGGTTCAGGTCATCAAAGACCCGATCGGCACCAAGGGCGCGCGGCTCTCTACCCAGGTCAGCATCGCCGGGCGTTTTCTGGTGTTTCTGCCGCAAGAAAAACATATCGGCATCAGCCAACGCATCGAGAACGGCGATGAGCGCGAACATTTGCGCAACCGCATGGCCAGCCTGCTGCCGCCCGACCATCTGGGCTACATCATCCGCACCTCGGCCGACCATGCCACCGATGCCGAACTGCTGGCCGATATCGATTATCTGAACCGCATCTGGGCCGATATCAAACTGAAATCGCAAACGCTGCCGGCCAAATCGCTGCTGTTCCAGGATTTGTCGTTGCAACTGCGCACGCTGCGCGACATGGTGAATACCGAGACCGAAGAAGTGCTGGTCGATTCGCGCGAGAACTTCAACAAGATGCGCGAGTTTGCTGAATCGTTTGTGGCGGA
Source organism: Silvimonas sp. JCM 19000 (assembly GCF_054652575.1). Taxonomy (NCBI): domain Bacteria; kingdom Pseudomonadati; phylum Pseudomonadota; class Betaproteobacteria; order Neisseriales; family Chitinibacteraceae; genus Silvimonas; species Silvimonas sp. JCM 19000. Next base: position 18,168 of record NZ_BAAIHC010000023.1, read on the forward strand.
TGTACTGCCGCGCGTGCAGCACTATGTGGGTGAGCGCCCGCTGTTTGAGCTGTACGGCGTGGAGGCCGAGATTGAACGCGCAATGGCACGCCGCGTTAATCTGAAGTTTGGCGGCTACCTGATCATTGATCAGACCGAAGCCATGACCACCATCGACGTCAACACCGGCGGCTTTGTCGGCCACCGCTCGTTTGACGACACCATCTTCAAAACCAACCTCGAAGCCACGCATGTCATCGCGCGGCAACTGCGCTTGCGCAATCTGGGCGGCATTATCATCGTCGACTTTATCGACATGGATAACGACGCCCACCGCACCGCCGTGCTGGATGAATTACAGAAGTCACTGTCGCGGGACCGCACCAAGGTCACTATTTCGGGCTTTACCAGCCTGGGTTTGATCGAGATTACGCGCAAACGCACGCGTGAAAGCCTGGCCCATGTATTGTGCGAACCGTGCCCCACTTGCCAGGGCCGTGGTCAAATCCGCACCGCTGCCACCGTCTGCTATGAAATCCTGCGCGAAATCCTGCGCGAAGAGCGCCAGTTCCAGGCGCGTGAGTACCGGATTTTGGGTTCGCAGAATGTGATTGATATGTTCCTCGATGAGGAATCCGCCAGCCTGGCGCAACTGGTCGACTTTATCGGCAAGCCGATTTATTTGCAGGTAGAGACGGCGTATACGCAGGAACAGTTTGATGTGGTGCTGGTGTAAACCGCCGCGCAGCACGCCGCGCCCGCCCGGGCTGAAAACGAGCGCGAGCATCTGATTGCGCTGCGCCTCACCCTGAGTTTTTTCGCCATCTCGCGCCTCGGGCTGCCTGCGAGCAGGTGTCGCTCGCTGTCAATGCCTATGTGTCGTCGCGCCTTGATTGCGTAAGTTTCCTTATTTCGTTCTGGTTTTAGATACAGTCGTTTTAGAATGGCCGCCTGTTCAGAAAACTCCGGACCGGGCGGCTGCCTGTCCTCACCGACAAGAACCAATGATTCGATCTTATCTGCCCATAGAACGACTGGCGCTGTTTGCGGCAGGCATCGCCATCACTGCACTGGTACTCACCGTTATTCTGGGCATACATATCGCGCCCACGTATCCGGATTTTATCGCCGGATATCCGGGCTGGTCCGCCACCGGCAAATGGCAGGACCTGGCGGTTGGCCCGGCTTTGATTGCGGCGCTGGTGGCGGCAATGACCTGGCTGGCCCATCGCCTCAGGGCTGAACGCGGAACAGACTCGACCGATCCTGAACGCGATGCGTTCAGCCGGCAGTTGCTGTACTGGAGTTTGCCGGCATTGATGGCAGGGCTGCTGCTGGTGGGCCAGCCGGTCACGGACTCACGCTGGTTTTATCTGTCAGGCGTCAGCGTGCTGGTGGTGGGGTTTATTGCGCGCCCTAACAGTAAAACCGCCGGCCTGGATGCAGCTGCAGCGGGTTTGGCGCTGGCTTGTGTGTGGGGACTCGCGCTGAGCCCGGTGGCAGTCCATCTCGCCGCTGCGCGCCTGCTCCATCGCGATCTCGCCTCCGAGCACACCTTGCTCCGACTTGCGGGGCTCATCCTGCTAGGCGGCATGGCTACCTTGCTGTACCTGGGGCGCTTGCGTCCCGCAGTAATCCGGCGCTTTTTGCCCAGCGCCCTGCTGCTGACTCAACTGGTGATGGTGCTGTTCTTTCTGGTGCTGGTTCCGGCGGGCCTGCTGGACCCCATGGGTACGCTGCGCCACTACGCGACCACGCCGGTTTTCAAGATAGCGATCATTGCCTTGTTGCTGGCCGCGGTGGTGGATGTGCTGCGTCGCTATGACCGGCAAGCACAGACCCGCGGCGAGGCATCGTTGTATGCACTGGTTTCGCCGTGGTCGCTGCTTGCGCTGCTGATGGCCCTGCATGTGGGCCATACCCAGCCGCCTATCGTCAGTCCGGATGATTATCATTTTGGCGAGATCCTGCTGAGCTGGTGGTCCTGGCTTAACGGTGCGCAGCCCTATACGCAGTTCATCCCTGCCCATGGTCTGGTGGACGACTTTTCTACCGGCTTTGTTTCGTGGCTGTTTCTGGGCGGCGAAGCCGGTACCTTCAGCGAGGGGACGCGCCTGGCTTATGCGCTGATGGCCATCCCGACCTTCTTCGCACTGCGGCGCGCCACTGCCAGCAATCTGCTGCCGTTTTTTGCGCTGTACGCGTTTGAAGGCCGGCTGGTCTGGCTGTTTTTCACCTTGTTTCTGGCATTGTGGTTTGACCCGGCCTTGTGGCGACGCCCCGGGCGTTGGCTGATTATCTGGTGCTACAGCCTGCCGCTGCTGCTGCTGGGCATCCCGGCGCAAGGTGCTCTGCTCATCCTCGCGGCGGCGCCCTGTGCCGCGCTGGCGCTGTGGCGCTGGTGGCATTCGTCGGCACGCCACGCGTGGCGGCAAGGCGCCGTCGCCCTGGTCGTCCTCGCTGCGTTGCTGCTGCTAAGCCCGGCGGCATCCATGATTCTGCAGGGGCTGATCTATCTGCGCGAAAACGGCCCGATCAACCAACTGGCTTATGGCATAGGCTGGGCCTTGTCGTGGACCACGCCGGCGGCGCGTTCGGTCTTGATGTATGACCTGGCCCGGATGTCGTGGATGCTGCTGGCGGCATTCCTGCTGTACGCGCTGTTCTGCCGCGTACGCCGCCGCCCGATTGCTGTGGTGAGTACCCGGGTGGCACTGCTCGGCCTGCTGTTCTGCCTGCTGATGATCCCGTACACCATGGGGCGTATCGATCCGGTGGGCACCTCGCGCAGTGGCGTATTCGCATTCTTCTGCTGGACCTTGTTGCTGCCCATCCTGTGCCACGTATGCGGCCCTCGCCTGCCCAACGTCAAAGCCCTGCTGCTGGTGATTGCGGCAGTTGCGGGTGGCTTGATTGGCTCGCCCGCCGCTGAGCTGAGCAATCTGCGCAGCGTGGCGCATGCCAATATCCAGACCCCTCCGCTACGCGACGTCGCGGCGGCGGGATTGCCCCGCCTCGGCATGGGCTACTTTTATGAAGACCATTGGCGTCGACTGGTTTCGGTGGCGCGCATCCTCAACGCCGAACTACCTCCCCGCGCACCGTACCTGGATCTGACTTCGCGCAATGGCTTGTATTTTTATACCGACCGCCCGCCCCTGCTGCCCGTGACGGCCGCCTATAACATGGCACCGCTGTCTCAGCAGCACACCGCGGTGGGCATACTTACCCGGCAACGGCCGGCGGTAGCGCTGCTTGAAGTGGACAATATCGTGCACGATGGCGGCGGCCTGGCCTTGCGCGCGCCGGTGCTGTATCGCTTTGCCATGCAGCACTACACCCCGGAAATGAACGATGGTTACGTCATTGGCCATTTCGACCGCTGGGCGCAGCCCGCTCGCCTGGTGGCATACGCCCAGGACGGTCTGAGCGACGCACGCTGGGATCATGGCGTAGACCGCCATACCCCGGCCATCATGCTGGCGGATCGCAACGCGCTGGCCTATCTGCAAGCCCATGACGTGGTGAAGCTGGCCAATGGTGAACAACGCCAGATCAGCGCCATCAATCTGGCGGAAAACACCCTTACGCTGGACGGCGCCCCAATCAAAGCGGCGGACGGGCGCGTGCTAACGGTCATGATTGCAGCGGCCCGCACGCAGCAATATCGCACGGCGTTGCAGGAGCGCGCGTTTGCCATCCACGATCTGCAGATGTTGCCGGTGTCATGGGGACGGTCGTGGGCTAGCCTGGCGCGCAAGACCAGCGACACTCGGGCCATTTCGCCCGTCCCGGCGGCGACGCATGATGTTCAACTTGTAGCGGGGGCATGGCAGGTCACCGGCCCCGATCCCCAACTGATCTTTGATATTTCTGCGCTGAAGACCTCGGGTGCTGCGCACGGCATGCTGAACTTTGATTTTGAATGCCGCGGTGCCAGCAGCACGCCACGTTTGCAGATTTTCTGGTGGGGCGATCAGGAAACCGGTGCCAGCGAGGCACACAGCCTGGTCTTCACCGCTGGCGACTCAGCAGGAACACTGGCCGTGCCGCTGGATTCGCAACCGAGTTGGTGGAATCTGCAGCAAGCCAGCCATCTGCGCATTGATCTGGACTCGGCGGGCGCATGTGGCGCATTTGTGGTGAAGCAGATCGGACTTTCGCAGCGCGGATAACGGCCCCTGGCGTCCGGGGGCCGTCCAGGCTTAATGCTCGCGTTTACGGCTGGTGCGACTGCGGACCACCAGCCAGCGCGGCGCGCGGAAACGAATAATGCAGCGATAAAGCCAGAGATAGGCAAACACAAACAACAAGGCCGAGCACTGCAGCGCCCAGGTGTTATTCCACAGCAAGACCGCCGGAATAACGCCAAGCGATGACAACAACCACAAGTACGGTGAAGTCATCGAGTTGCGGAACACTTTGTGGCGCGGATCAGGGCTGCCGACCGTCCAGCGCATCAAGCGCTTGTACACCAGTTGATGCAAATGGGCGGCATCGGGCAGGCCCGGATTGGACTGGCGGGACACGCGCCGCAACATGGTGAACACGGTCTCGACCACAGGGTAGCTCACCAACAAAAAGGCAAACCAGGGCGAAACTTGCGGATTGCGGGCCACCAGCAAGACCACCAGCGCGCCGATCCAGAACCCTAATAAATACGCGCCGCCGTCGCCCAGAAAGATCAAGCCACGCGGCCAGTTCCAGAATAAAAAACCAAGGCAGGCGCCGATGCCGGCCACGGCCATGGCCCACACCAGATGGTCGGACAGCAAAAAAGCGACGTAACCAATCCCGGCCAGCATAATGGCCGCGACTGCGGATGAAAGCCCGTTGTAGCCGTCGATGAAATTAAGCGCATTGGTGACGCCCGCCAGGGCCACCACCGTGATCACGAATGAGACCGCCGGGATGGCAAGGATGGGATCAATAAATGGCACATCGACGCGCACCACGCGCACGCCCAGAAAGCACCATGCCAGGATGGCCGACAAGACAATACTCGCCATCCGGATCAGCACCCCACCGCGTTTGCTGATGTCTTCAAACAGGCCGCTGGCAAACGCGGGCAATGCAATGGCGAGCATCTGCAGAAAGTAAGGGTGCTCGGCTTTGCCACGCAGCCACAGCACCCCCCAACAGGCGATGAGGGCAACCGCAATCGCAATACCCCCCACGCGCGGTACTGGATGAACATGGAATTTTTGCACGCCGCCCATATCGGAATCCGCGCTGAAGCGGGCGTGAAGATGACTGCTGCGCACCAGCCACATCGAGGCTAGAAAGGCGACCGCAAACGAAAAGACTATGGGAAGCACGCTATTTGTTCTTTATGGGTGCGAATTTATGAGGCCTATTATGACTCGTTTCTATAGACCCAGGTCACGTTCGGCGCACTTGTTACGTATATGTCTGTAAGGATCTTCAAGCCAGCCCCAGCGGCAGAAATAACGGATCGCCGAGACGATGTGATAGCCCAGCAGGCGCGGGCTGCGATACGAGCCTTTGGCGTAATCGTGCACCACGGTGGCGTGCGGAAAATAGCGCGTGCGCCATTGCATGCCGATACGTCTGCACAGATCGGTATCCTCCATATACATAAAGTAGCGAGGATCAAAGCCGCCGCATTGCTGCAATGCCGCGCGCCGCAGCACCATGAAACAACCGGACAAGACCGGGATATCCGCTACTTCGGCGTAGGACCAATGCCGCAGTTCGTACCGATCGCGCAAGCGCCGTTTGAGCGCGCAATCGGGCAAAAAACGCCGCAGCAACAGATCGGATGGCGCGGGCAGCAGTTTACACAAATGTTGCAGCCGACCATCCGGATAGATAATGCGCGGCATGAGTTGGCCGACGTCAGGCTGCTCATCCATATAGTCGAGCATGCGCAACATGCCCTCCGCACTGAAACTGATATCGGGATTAACGACCAGGTGATACGGCGCGTCGACATCGGCCAGGGTGCTGAGCGCCAGATTGTGACCCTTGCCATAGCCGTGATTGACGCCGGTACACACATAGCGCCAGCCACGCTGGGCGATATGTTCGCGCAAGAGCGGATCGCCGGCGTTATCGACTACACAGATCACCACGCCCTCCAGCGCTGCCAGCGAAGCCAACAAAGGCTGGAGCCGCGACAGCGCCGTGCGATAGATCACGACCGAAATCGTCAGACGCGCGCTGCTCACGCGATGCGCCCGGTTTTGCCGCGTACGCCGTCCCACAGACCACGCAACATCATGCGGGCATGGCTCGCGCGTTGCTGGGTGAAGCCGGCATAGACCACAAAGCGCAGCGGCAATTTGTAGAGTTCTATCCATTTCCATGCCGCGGGCACGTAATCCCGCCGCATCAGCGCCACGCAATTGCGGAAATAGTAATAATGGCGCAGCGGCGAATGCAGCGGATAAGCGCGGCCCAGCACCTTGACCGGTTCATCGCCCAGCGTGTGCTGCATGGTGACCGCGGGCCAACCGTAGCTGCGCCAGCCTTGTGCCCGCGCGCGAAGGCCCCATTCGATGTCAACAAAATCGATAAACAAGCGCTCGTCCATGGGGCCGATCTGCCGCCACGCGGCGGCGGGAATACAGGTACCCGAAGTGATCAGGTAATCCGCCTCGATCAACGCCGCGCCAGCGGCCGGATGGCGGACGATTTTGCCATTGACCAACTGGATAAAAGGCGCGCGTTGCTGCAGACGCCGGTCAAAATACGCCGGGCCGATCTGGGCCACGCGCTGGCCGACCAGCGCCTGCAACTGGGTGACAAGGCCATTGATCATCGCGGCATCGGGTTCGCTATCCTGATCAAACAAGAACAGATAATCGCAACCCTGGTCGAGCAGGCATGCCGCGCCCTGATTGAGCGCGCCCGCCACGCCGCGATTCTGGCCATTGGCGAGCAAGGTAAGGTGATCGTGCTGAGCCGCCAGGGTTTGCAGCGCAGGCGCGCAGTGGGCGGAGTTGTCCACCACCGCGACCGTATCGAACAGGCCCACCCACTTGCTGATTCCGGCCAGACTTTCGGCATCGGGTTGATAGGTCACCACCACGGCGCCGATCATGATGCAAGACGGTCCGGTTGGGCCGCAGGCGGGCCGATGTGTGTTGCGTCTGCACCGCGCACGTCGTATTTCAACAAATCTGCAATTCCTGTTTCAGGCATCTTGATAATGGCGAGCCGGAATCAGGCCGACAGGCGCCGGTAGGCCGCAGGCCACATATCGCGTTTGGCACGCGCACCTTCGTTAGGAAAAGCGTCGGGGCTGGCAATGCAGATATGGTAGTTGGCGGTGCTGGCCCAGTTGTCAAAGTTGTTGATCCAGCCCAACGATGCCGCCAGAGAATGCGGCGGATTCAGAATGATCGCAACAAACAGACGCGCCAGCTCTTCGGGGCTGACCTCCAGCTCCAGCGTCGCCAGCAAGGCGCTGGCCTTGCGATAGCCAGCCAGCGAACCCGCGTTGATGCGCGCCACGACTTGCTCGATATCGTAGTTAAGGCCGCGGCATTCGTCTTTGACGACCGTAACCGGGCTGGCGGCGCGTTCGCCATAGTAGGCACCGCCGTCGTAGCCCACCGTCGCCCCTTCGGGGGCGGAGAAGAACATTTCCACCGGCACGCGATTATTGTAAATCTCGGCCAGCCATGCCGGATCGCAAAAGCTGGCATCCAGCAGGGCTTTCATCTGCAGGCGTTCACCGCGCGCACGGCGTGACGGCGTATCGGCCAGGCAGAAGTAATAACCGATCACCTCAACGTCGAACATCGATTTGATTGCCGCTTCAAAGGCGTCTTGCGTGGTACCGCTCCAGCCTATATCAACAAAGCCCAGCCGCATGCCGTCGCGCACGCCCAATTCAAGCAGATAGCGATAGAGGCCCGAGCGCGTGTTGTAGGCGTGGCGCACGATCTGCTTTTTGTGCAGGCGCAGCAGATGCCGCGCGTGGTCGTGCAGTTCCGGGGTAATCATGATGTCGCGCGTCAGACCTGCAGCCAGCACGGCTTCGTCTGACGGGCTGGGCAATCCAATGCGGGCAAAATAGTCGTCGACCGAGAAATAGTCGCTACCGGAAATCAGAAAATCGAGATGCGCTTCGAAATTGTGTTCATTGATCTGCGCCAGGGTATAGGCAACGCGCGAACCATGCATATAGACATAGGGCGCATCGATTTGCTCTTCGGCAAACACCTGGTGCAATAAATGGCCATCGCGTGACACCAGGCAAAGCAGATCCAGCGTGTCTTTGGCGCTGATCGCGCGCAGCCAGCGCGAGAACGCCAGCAAGCCGACGGCACCGCAATACAGGCCGGCCGCTTCCAGCGGGTCGGCGCCGCCATGTTGTTTGACTTCGAGCTTCAGCAGTTCTTCCAGCACCGCCGTCACCGGCGTGTGTGCCAGATAGCGATGTCGGATATCGACCGGGCAATAATGAATGCCGGTCAGGCCGCGGCTTTGTGCGCGCTGCACATCGCTGACGTAGTTGTCGCCGATATGCGCGATATCGGCGGGGGCGACGCCCATTGCAGCAGCGACCTGATGATAAAGCTCGCCCGTATCCCGTTTGGTGGCGTTGCAATCACTGGAGACAAACACGCGCTCTGCGTCCAGCCCGAAATCCCTGCACAGCCCGGCGATAAAATAACCGGGCAAGTACATGTCGGAAACCACCACCACCCGCTTGCCCGCCGCTTTTGCATATTCAAACAGCGCGCATGCCGCCGCGCTGGGGCGGGTCAGCGCGCGCTCAAACGCCAGTTCGGACTCCAGCAGCTCTTCGCGGCTGCTGCCACCCACCTGGATGCCATCATAAATGTCGGCAAGCGTGATTTCCTTGCGCCCTGCCGCCAGCATGCGTTGAAACGCCAGCGTCTGAGCCTGCTGCCGGAGCGCGCGAAAATCCGGAATGCGATGCTTGAGGCCGACCAGATCAAATACAACTTCCGGCTCGGGCATGATCCGGTAGCACAAAGTGTCATAAAAATCGAAAGATATGAGCTTGTGATTGTCTATTTGTTCTTTGATCTGGAGCACGGACATTACCAGTTGGTCAGAAATTCACCGCTGTTCGGGTGCAAATTCGGGTTATAGAACGGATCGCGTCCGAACAAATGCGGATGATTGCGATAAAGGATTTTCTTCTCTCCGTGTAAGCGTTTCAGCTTGGTTGGGTCTATATCATCCAGGCCGCGGCTTACAGATTCATAATGATACAATCGGGCCGCTTGGGCGACTACGTTAAAATAGCCTGCCGCATATAATTTGAAGCATAAATCCACATCGTTATAGCCAACCGCCAGCGCTTCGTTAAACCCGCCCACCTGCTCGAATTTTTCACGCGAGACCAGCAGGCACGCCGCAGTCACCGCCAGCCAGTTGTAGTCCAGCAAGGAACGGCCAAAGTAATAGGGATGCGCTGGATCGCGGTCATAGAACGCATGGCCCGGCCCGTCGGCCAGGTTGACCACGCCGCAATGTTGTAAGGTGCCGTGTTCAAACAACAGACGCGCACCCACTGCCCCCACATGCGGCAATTGGGCAAAGCCCAGCATTCGCTCCAGCCAGTCGCCTTCGATGATTTCGGTGTCGTTATTCAAGAACAACAGATAATCGCCCGTCGCCGCGGCGACGCCTTTGTTGTTGATGGCCGAAAAGTTGAAGGGTCCAGCCGCATTGACCACGCGGGCCATGCCCTCGCGTTCCAGTTGCGCAAAGCAAGCCAGACTGGCCGCCTCTTCGCTGCCGTTATCCACCACAATGATTTCGTAGTTCAGATATCCGGTTTTGCTGATGATTGAATCAATGCAACGCTGCAGATAATCGATTTTGTCGCGCGTCGGAATAATGATCGAGACTTTGGGATTGCCGCTGATCGCGTATTTAACGCGGTATTGCCCCGGCATTTGCGGCACGGCTTCCAGTTCGCCCTGCAGCCCACGCCGCGCCAGCGCATCGAGTTTGGCTTTGCGCAAGGATTCAATGGCATAGGGCTTGGCTTCGGCGCTGGCGGCAATTGACCCGGAATGGATGCGCCAGTGGTACAGCACCTCCGGAATATGCGCCACGCCTTGCCACACCTCGCTCATCCGCAGAACCAGATCGTAATCCTGCGCGCCTTCGTAACCGATGCGGAAACCGCCGACGCGATCAAACAAGGCGCGGCTGAAACACGACAGATGGCAGGTGTACATGATGCTCATAAAGGCATCGGGCGACCAGGCGGGTTTGAAGAAGGGTTCGCTGTAGCGGCCCGCTTCGTCAATCTTGTCTTCATCCGAATAAATATATTCGGCCGCGGTGGCGCCGATGCAGACGGCCATCTTGTACAAGGCATCTGGCGTGTACAGATCGTCGTGGTCCAGCAAAGCAATGTAATCGCCGGTGGCCAGTGCTGCGGCGGCGTTGGATGCCGCCGAGATTCCGCCATTTTGCGGCTGGAACGCGACCTTCACCCGCGGATCATCAATCGCACTCAGATAGCGCCGGGTTTTTTCGTCGCTGCTGCAATCATCGGCAATGCACAGCTCCCAGTGCGGGTACCACTGCGCTTGCACCGATTCGATCATGGCCTGTAACTGGCGCAGATCGGTGTTATAGGTGGGCGTCACCACCGAAAAGCGGGGCGGATTGGGCATATTGGCAATCGCCGCCGCGATATCAGCCGTCAGCACTGGATCGCGATAATGCCAGGCGGTCGGCAACTCGCCCTTCTGCACGGGCGGTGCCATTACATGCGCAAGATCCGCAGGCAGTCGTCGATACAGCCGCAATTTAAGGCCATGCAAACCCTCATGGCGCAGTACCGACAGGACGCGTCGCACCGCTGCGGCCGCCCCACCTTGCCGTTTGATCATGCGCGGCATGGCACGCGCGCCGCGACGGGCAGCGCCCACATACAACGCGACCCGGCCTTTGCGCAGCGGCGAACTGCCGCCAAAGGCGGCGCCCACCCAACGCACCGGCGCGGCAACGCGCCAACTGGTGGAACCACGCAAGGCCGCGATTTCATGCTTGAGGGTGTTGATCTCGGTGGCCAGATCGGATGTGCTTGCTTCGCGCTGGCCCAGTAATTTGTTCTGCTCGCCAAGGCGCTGTGACATGACTTCTTTTTCCTTCTTGAAACGAGCCAACAGGCCTTCGTTTTCAGCAATTTTCTTTAACTGGATCTTGTTGGCCAGCACCAGCTTTTCGCGGTCGGCTTCCAGTTGCTGGCAGCGCAGGTTCGCTTCGGCAATGGCCGTCATCATGGCGCGGCTGTTGTAGCGCAGCACCCCGATGCCCGCCTTGGCATACACCGCGCGCAATTTCAGCGGCATGGCTGCGGCGGCTAAGGTGGCGGCATCGATTGCTGGAAAAATCTGTGGATCATCGTTATCGCATTGCAATAACAGGCCACGCTGTTCCAGCACCGGCACGCTCACGATATTGACCAGGGCGCCCAGACCGTTCTCGGTGCGATCCCACTGCCACACCGGCTGGCCCGTGGCGTCGCTGAGTTGCAGTTCACTCAGCATCAGCATGTCGGGTTGCGCTACCGGGTCCAGCCGCAGTGCAGTGAATGGCACTGCGGGTAACTGGAACTCGATCACCGAAGGTTCAGCGCCCCATTGGCCAAAGCTGCGTACGCAGTTCAACTCGTTAAAGCTTTCCTCGGTGGTCGCAAAATACAGCGCGGCAAAAAAATATCCGCGCGGAAGCTTGTTGGTGCTTGATTTGGGCGACAACCAGCCCGAATTGCTGGCCTCTTGATACCAGGCCAACACGGTGTCGTCGCGCAGTCCGGCGCTGAGCTCGGTAGCATTGAATTGCTCAAACGTACTGGCACGCACCTGCGCCAGCCAGGCCTCAAGGATGCGGGGCTGCAACAACAAGGCGGATGGCAGGTGGAAGCGCGACAAGATCCAGGCCAGCACATTCTCTTTGCGCTGCGGCCACGGTGCCACCATTGCGTGCAACAACGCCGGAATATCGTGGCCATCTGCGGCCACGTCGAGATGGCTATGCCCCAACACCGCCAGCGGCTTTTGCCACAACATCGCTTGCAAGCCCACGCTGGAGCTGACCGATACCACGCCCTGCACAAATGGCATCAGGTAATGCGAAGTGCCGTACACCACCCGGAACATCGGATGCCAGACAAAGTTGGGGTAGCGCACCGTCAGATGCTCGATCAGATCGGCGCGCAAGATTTCGTATTCCGGATGCTCACAGACCACCACGGCCACATCACGCGGCGTGGCCTCGAGCACATTGATCAGCAAGTCGTACTGGTCTTTGTACGTCGCATTGGCGTCGTAAGCATAAAAACTGGAGAACTGCAGCGGCAATAAAATAGCGGACTGAAAGCGCGCGATGATATCGGCCACATAGGGGTAAACCGGGTTGCTTTGATCAGCGCGGGCGGTGCAATAACGCTCGCGGATCAGGCGTACGATTTGCTCCGCTTCGGCCGACGCCGTGTGCGCTCTGATCTGCTCCGCAAACTTACCCAACATCCCGGCCGAGAACATGCCGCACGGGTCTAGATAAATGGTTTCCGGAAACGGCGGGCGCGAAATCATGCCCAGTTCAAAGTGGAAGGTCTGACTTTGCGGGAATGCAGTTTGCAAGAACGGCGCGGGTGAAAACGTGATGCAGACATCCGGCACATAGCCGCCGAGTTTGCGCTTGATCAGCGCAGCCATCGCGTCTGTGGTGGCGGCGTCGTTCTGGCCCAGATACCAGCGTGATGCGGCGTCCAGCGCATTGGCGCCAAACGCCGGAATCAGCTCGGTTTGCCCTATCGTTGCGACGCGGCTCTGGCCCAGGACCTGGCGCGCCGTCGCCCCGAGGGCGCTACCGGTGATGCAGGCGAATTCATGCGCCTGGGTGTCGGCCGTGCTCAGGCTCGACACCATGCGGTGCATAAAATCGAGGAGCCACCCTTTCTTCCAGAGCGGATTGTCGCGCTCGACCAACGGCTCCACATAAAACAGGATGTTCATTACTTCAGAATTCCCCGTGACGGGTAAAAATTTCTTTGGGCGCAATACCTAGCGCAACCGCCATACCCACCCGCCATTCTTTTTCGATGCCTTTGAGCGCCAGATCCTTGATCTCAGGCCAGAGCTGCTCAGGAATCGCCACCACGCCATCGCCGTCGGCGAAAATGAAATCGCCATTCTTGACCGTGACGTTGCCGATGGTGATCGGCATGTTCATCGCGCGCGTCGTGCCTTCAAATTTGATGTCCACGCAATAATGGCCGCGTGCAAACACCGGAAAATCGAGCTTGGCGACATCGTATTTGTCGCGGGTAACACCATCCACCACGGCGCCTACCGCGCCCGCGCGCATGGCGAGCTGGGCGTTCAGGTTGCCGAAGTAAGCATGATCAGGCACCCGGTTTTCCACCATGATCACATCGCCCGGACGCACAAACTGATAAGTGTCGAGCGCGTCATAAATGCCCTGCCACGATTCGTTCTCGTTGGGACGATCCAGCAGCAAGGTTTTGGCCCGCCCAAAAAAGCGCCCGCCACCCATGATTTCTTTGGGCAGCACAAAGTTGTGCCCCATTTCACGCGTGATATCGGCCAGCATCGACGAAGTCAGATACGGAAACAGCGCGCCCAACGCCAGGTTTTCGCGCGCACGCGCGCCCGCTGCGATGGTTTCGGCCAGTTGTAGATCTTCAGGCCAGTTCACGTCCACGACTTCGGTGGGGTTCAGCACAAACATCAGCGGTTTGCTGCCAAAGCGCTTGCCCGAGGTCAGCACCGAGGCACGCACGATGTAGAGCGACATGGCCTCGATGGTGACCGCCGGCAGGTCCACGCTGTTAGGAATGCGGCCGCGGCCGTACTCCGGATTGCCGTCTTTCCAGGTGTACTGTTTGCCCTGGGTGACCGCGACCAGCGAGTCGTGCTCCGGGCTAGCCAGCAGGGCGTCTATCGCACGGTTAAGCGTATCGGCATCGACAAAGGGCGCAGTACACAAGGCCTGCACATACAAGTCGGCCGTGCGCTGGCTGCATTCCCAGGCAAACAGTTCGTGCCCATCGGTGGCGTTGCTGGCCAGATCGGCGGGGCGCTGCAGGCGGCTGACCGGCAAATCAGAGGCAAGGTGTGCGATCTCATCGCTGTCGGTATCCAGCACGACCTCGGTAATCCGGTCACACTGCAACAGCTGGCGCAGCTTGCGCTTGAACAGATACTCGCCGTCCAGTACGCGCAGATTCTTGTTCTGAATACGGTCGCTCGACCCTTTGGCCGGCACGAAGGCAATGATATTGACCACTCTGATCTCCACAAAATGAGGCAAAACCGGGGCGACCGCCGCGCGCGGTCTTAACCCTCATGTAGTGCTGAACTACGCCGGAGTGACCGGTTTTAATTCGATATTTGCCGGTGAGTATACGTAACCAAGCACCTGGCGTTTTGACACAACGGTAAGTTTTCGTATCGGCCAACGCTGGTCAAGTTCGATGCGATTGCCCGAGATATCGGCCAGGCCGATATACAGAAAATATTCGCCCGCAGGCACGTTCAAAACAAACCGATAAGCCAGTGTATGTTTGCCCGGGCTTAATGCCAGATCTATCCCGGCATACAGGTTGTTATCGCCCCAGACGTCTACGCCGGCCTTGTTTTTCAAGGTAAAACCACTCACCACGCGCGCAAACGATTTATGGCTGTGGATGGTGGCGCGAATTTCCAGCACATCACCCGCCTGGTAGACCTGGCGTGGTTTGCCATCATCGCCCAGAAAATCTACGCCAAGATATTCAGCTTCACGCGTACCCAGCCGGGTTTCGCTGATGCCCTGCAGCTCGGCCTGATAATCGACCGTGACCTGGGGCACCACTTGTGCCGGTGTTGCCACCGGCGCCACGCCCGCGCGGGTCAGGGTTTCATATTGTTTGACCACCGCGAGTGGGTCATCACTGTCCACCAGCAACTGACCATGGTCGAGCAGTATGGCCCGGTCGCACAGCCGGATGATGCTGCCGGTGTCATGCGACACAAACAAAATGGTGACGCCACGCTCCTGCAGCTCGCGCATACGCAACATGCATTTGAGCTGAAAACCGGCATCGCCCACGGCCAGCGCCTCGTCCACGATCAGAATGTCCGGATCGACTTGCACCTGCACGGCAAACGCCAGCCGCACCATCATCCCGCTGGAATAAGTCTTGACCGGCTGATCGATAAAATCACCGATATCGGCAAATTCGGCGATGGCATCGTAGCGGGCGGTAATTTCCTGGCGGCTCATGCCCAGCAAATTGCCATACATGAACACATTTTCGCGCCCGGTAAAGTCCGGGTTAAACCCCGAGCCCAGTTCGAGCAAGGCGGCGATGCGGCCATGCGCGCTGATCTGGCCCATGGTTGGATTAAGCGTGCCGCAGATCATTTGCAGCAGCGTGGATTTACCGCTGCCGTTGCGCCCGAGGATGCCGACGGTCTCGCCTTTGCCGATCTGGAACGACACGCCATTAACGGCCCAGAACTCGCGAAAAAACTGCTTACGGCCGCGCGCCAGCATCTGCAGCAGGCGATCGCGCGGGCGTTCATAAATGTGATAGCACTTGCCGACGTTCTCGACCTTGATGGCGGGTTCAGAGGACATCTGCAAATCCTTTTCTGGTTTTCTGAAA
This sequence comes from Silvimonas sp. JCM 19000, assembly GCF_054652575.1. Lineage (NCBI taxonomy): Bacteria > Pseudomonadati > Pseudomonadota > Betaproteobacteria > Neisseriales > Chitinibacteraceae > Silvimonas > Silvimonas sp. JCM 19000. Next base: position 33,790 of record NZ_BAAIHC010000023.1, read on the forward strand.
CCAGGCAAAACCGATACACGCCACTACCACGGCCGCCACATACTGCACGGCCAGCATCGACCACGCGGGCCCCTGGCCCCACAGCATGACGTTGCGCGCTTGCTCGATGATAGGCACCAGCGGGTTCAGGTTGAGCAACGCGCGGTATTCAGGCGGCAAAGAAGATGCCGGATAAAAAATCGGCGACATGAACATCAAGACCGTGGTCAGCAAGGCCGTCACCTGGGCGATATCGCGCAAATAAACACCCAAAGCCGCCAACGCCCAGGAGACACCCAGCGTAAACAGCAGCAAGGGCGCAATCACCAGCGGCAGCAACCAGATGGTGGCGGGCGGAATACCACGGCAAATCAAGTAGAAAAACAGCCACACCACAAAGCTGATCAACATATGAAAAAAGGCGGCGCCCAGGCTTACCCAGGGCAGCATTTCCAGCGGAAAGATCACCTTCTTCACATAGTTGGGGTTGGCCAGCACCAGGGTTGGGGCGCGGTTGATGCACTCGGCAAACAGGTTGAACACCATCAGCCCGGCAAACAGGATCAGGGCGAATTCTGATTTCGCGCCGCTGGCACCGCTCCAGCGCGCTTTGAACACTTCGCTGAAGACAAAGGTGTAGACCGAGAGCATGAACACCGGATTAAAAAACGACCACAACAAGCCCATCGCGGAACCGCGATAACGGCCGACGACCTCGCGCTGGATCAACGCCCCGACCAGCCCCCGGTGCCGCCAGAGCCCACGCGGCAACTCAAGGGGTGACGCCGAAAATTGCAGCATTACGCAAACACCTCGGCGTTTTGCCACAGTGCGGCAGCGGCATCTTTCGCCGACAACGCCGGCGCCCCGTCCAGCGGCCAGTTGATGGCCAGCGTCGGGTCCGACCACAGCACACTGCGTTCGTGTTCTTTAAACCAGTAATCCGTGGTCTTGTACAAGAACTCGGCGTAATCCGAGGTCACCACAAAACCATGTGCAAAGCCTTCCGGCACCCACAGCTGGCGTTTGTTTTCCGCGCTCAGCGTCACACCCACCCACTGACCAAAGGTGGCCGAGGATTGACGCATATCGACGGCCACGTCGTAGACCTCGCCCGCCACTACGCGCACCAGTTTGCCTTGCGGATGTTCAATCTGATAATGCAGCCCACGCAGTACGCCACGGGCGGAGCGCGAGTGGTTGTCTTGCACAAACTGCACCGGGCGGCCAATGGCGGCATCAAAGCGTTGTTGGTTGAAACTTTCGTAGAAGAAACCACGGTCGTCGCCGAACACTTGCGGTTCGATGATCTTGACGTCCGGGATGGCGGTGTCGATCACGTTCATTAAAAAACCTTTTCCTTGAGCATGCGCAGCAGGTACTGGCCGTAGCCGTTTTTCTTGAGGGGTTGCGCCAGGCGTTCGATCTCGGCGGCGCTCACCCAGCCCGAGCGAAAGGCGATTTCTTCCGGGCAGCACACTTTGAGGCCCTGGCGGTCTTCGATGGTATGAATGAACTGGCTGGCTTCCAGCATCGATTCATGCGTGCCGGTGTCCAGCCAGGCGTAGCCACGGCCCATGGTCTGCACATCGAGCTGGCCCGCGCTCAGATACGCCGCGTTGACGTCGGTGATTTCCAGCTCGCCGCGCGGTGACGGTTTGATCGATTTGGCAATCTCCACGACTTTGTTGTCATAGAAATACAAACCAGTCACCGCGTAGTTGGATTTGGGCTCGGCGGGCTTTTCTTCCAGGCTGAGCGCATGGCCTTCGGCGTCAAATTCCACCACGCCGTAGCGTTCCGGATCATGCACACGATAGGCAAAGACCGTAGCGCCCGACGGTTTGGCGGCGGCGTTTTGCAGCAGCTCGGCAAAGTCGTGGCCGTAGAAAATATTGTCGCCCAGCACCAGTGCGCAGTCGTCATCGCCGATGAACTGTTCGCCAATGATAAACGCCTGCGCCAGGCCGTCCGGGCTGGCCTGCACCGCGTACTGCAGCCGGATGCCCCACTGGCTGCCGTCGCCCAGCAATTGTTCAAAGCGCGGCGTGTCTTGCGGGGTGGAGATCACCAGAATTTCACGGATACCCGCCAGCATCAGCGCGCTGAGCGGGTAATAAATCATCGGTTTGTCATAGATGGGCAGCAGTTGTTTTGATACCGCCAGGGTGGCCGGATACAGGCGGGTGCCGGAGCCGCCAGCCAGGATAATGCCTTTACGATTCATCGTCTTGTTCCTTGAGCGTTAGCGACGCAGCAACAGCGTCAGCACCTGTTCCACGCCTTGTTGCCACGGCGGCAGCGTCAGGCCAAAGGTCTCGCGCAGCCGCGTGGTATCCAGCCGTGAATTAGCGGGCCGCGGCGCGGGTAGCGGGTAGGCGCTGGTCGGGATGGCTTCAATCCGCTCGGGCGTGGCTTTGAGCGTCACACCCGCCTGTTGCGCCATTTCGGCCACATGGCGGGCATAGCCATGCCAGCTGGTTTCGCCAGCGGCTGCAAGGTGATAGGTGCCATACGGATACGCCGCCGGTTCTTCGGCATGCAGATATTGCGCCACCAGCTGCGCCGTCACGTCGGCGATCAGGCTGGCCGCCGTCGGGGCGCCGATCTGGTCGGCGACAATCTTGAGCGCGTCGCGCTCCTGCACCAGACGTAACGCCGTCTTCAGAAAATTGGCGCCGTGCGCGCCATACACCCAACTGGTGCGCAGGATCAGATGGCGGGCGTGGGCGGCGCGGATGGCTGCTTCGCCAGCCAGCTTGGTCTGGCCATACACCGAACGCGGCGCGGTGGCCGCGTCTTCGGCATAGGGCTCGCTCTGGTCGTCGCCCGCAAACACATAATCGGTGGAGTAATGCACCAGCAGCGCATTCAGCTTTGCCGCTTCTTCGGCCAGCACGCCGGGCGCGCTGCCATTGATGGCTTGCGCGGCCGCCTGATCGGTTTCGGCTTTGTCGACGGCGGTATAGGCCGCCGGATTGACGATCACATCAGGCTGCAAGCGCTGGATAAGGGCGCGCAAAGCCTCCGGCTGCGACAGATCGCACTCGTGGCGATCCAGCGCCACCACCTGGCCGAGTACGGCCAGACTGCGTTGCAGTTCAAAACCCACCTGGCCCGTCTTGCCGGTGACCAGAATCAGAGGCAGATCACTGGCCATATTGTTGCGCCACCCAGTCGCGATACGCGCCGCTGCTTACGTTGTTCACCCAGTCCTGGTGGTCCAGATACCACTGCACGGTTTTGCGGATGCCGGTTTCAAACGTCTCGGCCGGTTTCCAGCCCAGTTCGCGTTCCAGCTTGCGCGCATCAATGGCATAGCGCCGGTCATGGCCGGGGCGGTCTTGCACATAGGTAATCTGGCTGGCATAGGCCGCACCATCAGCGCGCGGTTTGATCTGGTCCAGGATGGAACAAATGGTGTTGACCACATCAAGATTGGCTTTTTCATTCCAGCCACCCACGTTGTAGGTCTCGCCCAGCCTGCCGTCTTGCAGCACGCGGCGGATGGCGGAGCAATGGTCTTTGACGTACAGCCAGTCGCGGATTTGCTGGCCATCGCCATAAATCGGCAGCGGCTTGCCCGCCAGCGCATTCAGGATGACCAGCGGGATCAGCTTTTCCGGAAAGTGATACGGGCCGTAGTTGTTGGAGCAATTGGTGGTCAACACCGGCAGCCCGTAGGTGTGGTGCCAGGCGCGGACCAGGTGGTCGGACGCGGCCTTGGACGCGGAGTACGGGCTGTTGGGTTCGTAGCGGTTGGTTTCGGCGAACGGGGCGTCGGTAGCGCTCAGCGTGCCATACACCTCATCCGTAGAGACATGCAGAAAGCGGAAGGCGGCTTTGTCGTCGGCGGGCAGATCAGTCCAGTACGCGCGCACGGCTTCCAGCAGATTGAAGGTGCCCACCACATTGGTCTGGATAAATTCGCCGGGGCCACTGATGGAGCGGTCGACATGCGATTCGGCCGCAAAGTTGATCACGGCACGCGGACGATGTTCGGCCAGCAGCTGGCCAAGTACGGCGCGGTCGCCGATATCCGCGCGGACAAAAACATGCCCCGGATGGCCGTCCAGCGATTTGAGCGTGTCGGTGTTTCCGGCGTACGTGAGCTTGTCGACGTTGATGACGGGCTCGTCGCTTTGCGCAAGCCAGTCCAGCACGAAATTGCCGCCGATAAAGCCGGCACCACCAGTCACCAGAATCATTTGTTTACTCTAACCATAAGAAAAGTAAGTAGGGGTGCGCAAGAGCACCGCCCGGTCTGTATCAGGCTGTTGCAGCATTGCTGAAACCTTGACGCGCATTATTGTCTCAGAAGGCCCAGCGGCTTCATAGCTGCCAACTACAGCAATCGCCGGGCCACGGGCGCCATGCGGGCCAGCCGCCGTGCCGACCGCCGCGCCGCCAGCCCGCTTTTTGTCGACAAATCAAGCACTGGCGGGCAATTGCGCAGCCAGGTAGAGCGCCAGCATCTGTTGCAGTTGTGCCAACACGGCGGGGCGCTGCGGCAGGTCGGCTTCGTTATTGAGCGCCACTGCCGTCTTCATGGTCTGTAATACCACGATAGCCATTGCCTCCAGCTGTTGTGCGTCAAAGCCCGGGGCATGCGGTCGTAAGATTTCTGCCACGTAACGGCGCATATGTATACGCACGCCGGTGGCTTGTAAGGCTGGGCCACGACCACTTTCGGCCAGTACACCAAAGGCGGGATGATCGGCCCGAAAGCGCAGCAACGCGGGAAACAGTTCGCTGGCCAGTTGCCCCACCGTCCAGCCGGGCGATGCGTCCTGCAGGGCCTGCATACGTTGATACAAAGCTTCGGCATGGCGCGCCAGCACCGCATCGGCCACGTGTTCTTTGGTCGGAAAGTACTGGTACAGCGATCCGATTGACGCGCCAGCGCGGGCGGCAATCTCGGTCATGGTGGCGGCATCAAAGCCGTCCTGGGCAAAGACTTGCTGGGCTGCATCCAGCAAGGCGGCCACGCGCAAGCGGCCTTTTTCGCGCTGCGGCTGCCTGACCATTGCATTTTGTGAGGACATCCTCATATACTCCGCGTTTGTGAGTTCACCCTCACAAATCTTGTCTAATGTTCAATCCGCTGCCCATGGGCCAGCCCCTATTCTGAGGCCGAAATCATGAATATCGATGCAAAAACCACCGCGCTCGTCCTGATTGATCTGCAAGACGGCATTCTGCCTTATGCAGGTGCCCATCCGGCCAGCCAGGTGCTGGATTTGTCCAATCAACTGGCACAACGTTTCCGTGCTGCCGGTGCGCCGGTGGTGCGCGTGCGCGTGGGCTGGAGCGAAGATTATGCCGAAGCGCTCAAGCAACCGGTGGATAGCGCCGCTGGCGGTGGCGCACTGCCCGCTAACTGGTGGGATATTCCGGCGCAACTGGAAACCGGGCCCAAGGACATCCTGATCACCAAACGCCAATGGGGCGCCTTCTACGGCACCGATCTGGAACTGCAACTGCGCCGCCGCGGCATCACCACCATCGTGCTGGCCGGTATCGCCACCAATATCGGCGTGGAATCCACCGCGCGCACCGCGTGGGAGCTGGGCTTTGGCATCGTACTGGCCGAAGACGCCTGCAGCGGTCCGACCATGGACATGCACCAGTTCGCCATCAAGAACATCTTTCCGCGCATTAGCCGCGTGCGCAGTACCGCGGAAATTCTTGCCGCTTTTGCCTGATCCATATGGCGTTGACCCGTGCGGCGCCCCGTGGCGCCGCATTGCGTAAAGCTCGGTTTGACCGCCCGGTCAACATGACAAGCCCGGCCATCGCGCCGTAACGCCTGGCCGGGCATACTCCCGCCTCAGACTTAGCCGAAGGTGAGAGATGCCCCCCCGTACCCACGCCCCCCTGACGCCCGCGCTGGTTGCGCTGATGGCGTTTACCACCGGCCTGGCCGTGGCCAGCAATTACTATGCGCAGCCCTTGCTGCATACGCTGGCGCTCCATTTCAATGTCTCTGCCGCCCATGTCGGGCTGATCGTCACCGTCGCCCAACTCAGCTACGCCACCGGCCTGATGTTGCTGGTGCCGCTGGGCGACTTGCTGGAACGACGCCGCATGATCGTCACCATGCTGCTGCTGTCGGCGTGCGGACTATTGCTGACCGCCAGCGCACAGTCGCTGGGATTGATCTTGTTGGGCACCGGCGTCACCGCGCTGTTTTCGGTGGTGGCGCAAGTCTTGTTGCCTTTGGCGGCGACGATGGCGCAACCACACGAACGCGGCAAAGTGGTCGGCAGCATCATGAGCGGGTTGCTGCTGGGGATTTTGCTGGCGCGTACGGTCGCGGGTACCTTGTCGGCGTTGGGTGACTGGCGCACCGTGTATTGGTGCGCGGCCGGGCTGATGCTGCTGACGGCAGGCGTGATGCGTTATCGCTTGCCACGCAGTCAGCAACATCTGGGCCTGAGCTATCCGGCGCTGCTCGGCTCGGTGCTGCAGTTGTTTGTGCAGGAACCCGTCTTCCGCCTGCGTGCCCTGCTGGGCGCCCTCAGCTTTAGCGTGTTCAGCGTGCTGTGGACTTCGATGGCGTTTTTGCTATCCAGCCCGCCGTGGCATTTCAGCGATGGCACCATCGGATTATTTGGCCTGGCCGGTGCGGCCGGCGCCCTGGCCGCCAATGGCGCCGGGCGGCTGGCCGACAAAGGCCAGGCGCAACGGGTCACCACCGGCGGCTGGGTCTTGCTGGGGCTGGCATGGCTCCCTTTGGCATTTGCCCAGCAATCGCTGGTGGCGCTGGTGCTTGGCATACTGGTGCTTGATCTGGCCGCGCAAGCGGTGCATGTGACCAACCAGAGCATGATTTACCGGCTGCGCCCGGACGCGCGTAACCGGCTTACGGCCGGCTATATGACCAGCTATTTTATCGGCGGCGCCAGCGGTTCTTTGCTGTCGGCCAGCGCGTTTAATCTGGCGGGCTGGAATGGCGTGGTGGGCGTTGGCGCGGGGCTGAGTGTGATGGGCTGGCTGGTATGGCTGGTGGGCAGCCGCCGCGTGCCGGCGCAGGGTCAGCATCACCATACCCATTAATCGCCTCCGCACGGCGCAATAAAAAACGGGGCACACGCCCCGTTTTTTTCAGACCTTTGCGGCGGCAAGCGCTTTACTGGTCTTTTAACCAGCGCGCGGCATCAATCGCAAAATAAGTCAGGATGCCATCGGCCCCTGCGCGCTTGAACGCCAGCAGCGTTTCCAGCACCACTTTCTTCTCATCCAGCCAGCCGTTTTGCACGGCGGCCTTGATCATCGCGTATTCGCCTGACACCTGATAGGCATAAGTGGGCACGCCAAACTCGTCTTTGACCCGGCGCACGATATCCAGGTACGGCAAGCCCGGCTTGATCATGACCATGTCGGCGCCCTCGGTCAGATCCAGCGCCACTTCATGCAGCGCTTCGTTGCCGTTGGCCGGGTCCATTTGATAGGTGTATTTGTCGGCCTTGCCCAGATTGGCGGAAGAGCCCACCGCATCCCGGAACGGGCCATAGAAGGCCGAAGCGTACTTGGCGGAATACGCCAGTATGCGCGTCAGTTCAAAGCCCGCTGCATCCAGTGCCTGGCGGATCGAGCCATTGCGGCCATCCATCATGTCGCTCGGGGCAACCACGTCGACACCCGCAGCCGCATGGCACAGCGCCTGTTTGATCAGCGCCTCAACGGTCGCTTCGTTCAGCACATAGCCGCTGTCATCGATAATGCCGTCCTGGCCGTGCGTGGTGTAGGGGTCAAGCGCGCCGTCGGTAATCACACCCAGCTGCGGAAACGCCTGCTTGAGCGCACGCACGGTGCGCGGCACCAGACCATCGGGGTTCCATGCTTCCGCGCCATCCAGGCTTTTGAGCGGGCCATCGATAACCGGAAACAGCGCCAACGCCGGTATCCCCAGCGCCACGGCTTCGGCAGCCGTCTTCAGCAGCAAATCAATGGACTGGCGTTTGACGCCGGGCATCGACGTCACTTCTTCTTCGCGGTTGTCGCCGTCCAGTACAAACACCGGCAGGATAAAGTCGTTGGCGGTCAAAACATGTTCACGCATCAAACGACGCGAGAAATCATCACGCCGCATGCGGCGCATACGAGTAGCAGGAAACTGACGCAGAAAGCTCATGGGATCAACTTTGCAGGATGGAAAAAATCAATCTGCCCATTTTATCCGGGCTGGTTGAGATTTGCCTTCCGGAATACGGGCCAGGCTACGACCGTAACGCGCCAGACCAAGTTCACTGGCATCGATTTCCGGTTGTCGCGCCAGCACACAATCGGCAATGACCCTGGCGCTGCCACAGGCCATGGTCCAGCCCAAGGTGCCGTGCCCGGCATTGATAAACAGATTGTCATAGGCCGTGGCGCCGACCACGGGCGTGCCATCGGGGGTCATCGGGCGCAGGCCGGTCCAGGCGCTGGCCTGGTCGAGCGGGCCAGCGGTGGGAAACAGATCATGGCTCACCATCTTGAGCGTGCCGATGCGCGACGCCGCCAGCCGCTTGTCAAAGCCCGCCACTTCGGCCATGCCGCCGACGCGGAGCCGGTTATCAAAGCGGGTTAGCGCAATCTTGTAGGTCTCATCCAGCACGGTCGAACGCGGCGCGCCGTCCGGATTGCTCAGCGGCACCGTAAGCGAATAGCCCTTGACCGGGTAAATTGGCAGATCCAGCCCCAACGGCAGCGCCAGGGCGCGCGCGGCACAGCCCGTCGCCAGCACGATTGCATCGGCCTTCAGCACTTCGCCGTTGCGCAATTCCACACACGCAATGCGCTCGCCATGCGCCACCAGCCGCTCCACATCCACGCCGTAACGGAAATTGACGCCATCACGCGCGGCACGCGCCGCCAGGCGTTCGGTAAACAGTTTGCAATCGCCGGTTTCGTCATTCGGCAAACGCAACGCGCCTGTCAGCTTGTGCGCGACTTGTGCGAGAGCAGGTTCCACGTCGACCACGCCAGCGGTATCCAGCACGTCATGCGCCACGCCCATTTGCGCCAGCAACGCCGCATCGCGCTGCCCGCCCAGCAATTGTTTGTCGGTACGAAAAATCTGCAGCGTGCCCAGCGCGCGTTCTTCGTAATGCAGGTCGATTTCATTGCGCAAATCGCGCAGGCAATCGCGGCTGTATTCAGCCAGCGGCACCATGCGACTCTTGTTGCGGGCGTAGGCCGCCTCGGTGCAATTGGCCAGCATGCGCGCCATCCACACCAGCTGAAACCAGCTGCCATCCGGGCGGATGCGCAAGGGCGCATGGCGCGAAACCAGCCATTTGAGCGCTTTCCACGGGATACCAGGCGCGGCCCACGGTGCGGCATACCCGGGCGAGACCTGGCCCGCGTTGGCAAAGCTGGTTTCTTCGGCCGGGGCGGGCAGTTTCTCCAGCACCGTCACATCACAGCCCGCAGCTTTCAGGTAATACGCGGTGGTTACGCCCACCACGCCTGCACCAATCACAATGACTTTCATAGAGTGGGGTCTCGCGCTTTTATGCGCATGCCATATTTATGGAGAATAGCTGCAGTATAAAAACGAACTTCCAGTGATATTCTCCATTTCATGTCGGCTAAACACGAATAAACACCATGCGCACACGTTACGAAAGCGGCCGCACACTGGACCGCGTCGATTACAAGATTTTGCGAGTCTTGCAGCAGAACGCCCGGATTCCGATTACCGAACTGGCCGAGAAAGTGGGCCTCACCGCCACGCCCTGTACCGAGCGCATCAAACGGCTGGAAGAATCCGGCGCCATACTCGGTTATCACGCGCGGCTTAACCCGCAAGTGCTGCACGCGCCGCTGCTGGTTTTTGTTGAATTGAAATTGGGCCGCAAATCGGGCGAGGTGTTCGATGACTTCCGCCGAGCGGTGGCCAGCATTCCGGAGGTGCTGGAATGCCATCTGATCTCGGGCGATTTTGATTATTTGTTGAAAGCGCGCCTGCCCGATATGAGCCACTATCGGCGCTTGCTGGGCGACATTCTGTTGCGCCTGCCCGGCGCGGCTGAATCGCGCAGCTATGTGGTGATGGAAGAAGTCAAAGAGACGCTGGCCTTGCCGCTGCCCGACCAGGCCCCCTGATCCGCCCGCCGCCAGCTACATTCTGGCCGCCACATCCAGCCGCAGCCGCCTTACAATGCGGCTTTGCCCACAAGGCGCTGTCTGCTACGCAGCCGTACCCCGGAGTCCGACCCCATGTCTACCCAGCCGCAAATCATCCAGCACCGCATCACCCAGCTTCGTGCCGCCATGGCCCAGGCGGGCGTCGACGCGGTCGTCGTCCCTTCCGCTGATCCGCATCTGTCCGAATATCTGCCCGCACGCTGGCAAGGCCGCGCGTTTTTCTCGGGTTTTGATGGTTCGGTCGGCACGCTGGTCGTTACCAAAGACTTTGCCGGTGTATGGGTGGACGGGCGTTATTGGGTACAGGCCGAAACGCAACTGGCAGATACCGGCGTCAAGCTGATGAAGCTGCTCAGCGGCCAGGCGCAGCCGCATGCGGACTGGCTGGCAGCCAATCTGCCGGCGGGTGCAACGGTTGCGGCCGATGGCGATGTGCTGGCCCTCGGGGCGGGCAAAGCGCTGGCCGGCGCGCTTAAAGAAAAAGGCATCGCGCTGCGCACCGATATCGATGTGCTCGGCGCGGCCTGGGCTGACCGCCCGACGCTGCCGTCGGCACGTGTGTATGAACATATCGGCCCGCAAGCACCGGTTTCGCGCGCCAGCAAACTGCAAGCGGTGCGTGCCGCCATGCAGAACGCGGGCGCGGACTGGCATTTTATCTCGGCGCTGGATGATATTGCCTGGCTGCTGAACCTGCGCGGTGCTGACGTCGAATACAACCCGGTCTTCCTCGCGCATGCGCTACTTAACGCCGATCAGCTGACGCTGTTTATTGGCGACGACAAGATCGATGCCGCACTGCAAGCCACACTGGCGCAGGATGGCGTAACGCTGCAACCGTACGACCAGGCCACCGCCGCCTTGCGCGCATTGCCCGCCAATGCCGTGGTGCTGGCCGATCCGGCGCGCACCACCGTCGGCATTATTGGCTCGGTACCGGCTTCGGCCCGCGTGATTGAAAAGCTCAACCCGTCGCAACTGGCCAAATCGCGCAAGACCGCCGAAGAAGCCGCCAATGTGCGCGCGACCATGGCGCAAGACGGCGCGGCGTTGTGCAATTTCTTTGCGTGGCTGGATAAGGCACTCAACGTCGAAGCGATTACCGAACTGACCATCGATGAAAAACTGTCGGCAGAACGCGCCAAACGCCCCGGTTTTGTGTCGCTCAGCTTCAGCACCATCGCCGGCTTTAATGCCAACGGCGCTTTGCCGCACTACCGTGCACTGCCCGAGGCGCATTCCGAAATCAAAGGCAACGGTCTGTTGCTGATCGATTCTGGCGGCCAATATCTGGGCGGCACCACCGACATCACTCGCGTGGTGCCGGTCGGGACGGTCAGCGCGGCGCAAAAGCGCGATTACACGCTGGTACTGAAAGGCGTGATTGCCTTGTCGAGCGCAAAGTTTCCACGCGCGATTCGCGCCGCCATGCTCGACAGCATCGCCCGCGCGCCGATGTGGGCCGCAGGCGTGGATTACAACCATGGCACCGGTCACGGCGTGGGCTATTTCATGAATGTGCACGAAGGCCCGCAAAGCATAGGCTACTTCCGCGACGCGGGGCCCGATACCGCCATGGAAGCGGGCATGATTACCTCGATCGAGCCGGGCATTTACCGGCCGCAACAATGGGGTATCCGCATCGAAAACCTGGTCCTGAACACCCCGGCTGAGAGCAACGAATTTGGCGAATTTCTGCAGTTTGAAACGCTGACACTGTGCCCGATCGATACGCGCGTCATTGACGTCAGCCTGATGCGTGCCGATGAACTGGCGTGGCTGAACGACTATCACGCCACCGTGCGTGAACGCCTGCTGCCGCTGGTAGAAGGCGCAGCGCGGGACTGGCTGCTGGAACGCACCGAGCCGCTCACCGCCTGAGGCCACGCACAGGGCGGCCACCCCCGCCCTGCCCCTGCCACGCTCTCTGCGGCGCCCGACCTGGTTCGGGCGTTGTGCTTGATGGAATGTTGGATGACCGAAACAGACTCCCGCCCACCTATCTGCATCGCGGCTGCGGTGATCAGCCGGGCCGATGGCCAGGTACTGTTGGTACGCAAACGCGGCTCGCAGGCCTTTATGCAACCAGGCGGCAAGATCGATGCGGGCGAAACCCCGCTGCAAGCGCTGTGCCGCGAACTGCAGGAAGAACTGCAGATCAGCGTGCCGCCCGATGGCCCCATCTACCTGGGTCGCTATGCGGCAGCGGCAGTCAACGAACCCGGCTTTACTGTCATCGCCGAAGCGTTCCATCTGACCTGGGCCAGCGCAGTGACCCCATCCGCCGAAATTGAAGAAGCGCGCTGGATAGACCCGGCGCATCTGGCCAGCATTACGCTGGCCCCGCTGAGCCGCGATCACATCCTGCCCGCGTGGAAGGCGGTGTAATCACCAGTTGCTTTCGCGGTCCGGCGTGGCGCTGATCTTGTGGATGGATAGATCGGCGCCGTGATATTCCTCTTCCTCATCCAGGCGGATGCCGACCAGGCGCTTGAGTACGCCGTAGACCAGATAGCCGCCGCCAAACGCCACCGTCACGGCCAGCAAGGTGCCCAGCAGCTGACTGGCGATGCTGACGCCGCCCGCTCCGCCCAGCGCGGTCTGGCCAAAGATGCCGGCCGCGATGCCGCCCCACACCCCACACAGACCGTGCAAAGGCCAGACGCCGAGTACGTCGTCGATCTTCCAGCGGTTTTGCGTCACGGTGAACAAATAGACAAAAGCAGCACCCGCAACCGCGCCGACCACCAGGCTACCGAGCGGATGCATGATGTCCGAGCCTGCACAGACGGCGACCAGGCCAGCCAGCGGGCCATTGTGGACAAAGCCGGGGTCATTCTTGCCCACCCACATTGCCGCCAGCGTGCCGCCGACCATGGCCATCAGCGAGTTGAGCGCGACCAGGCCCGAAATGCCGTCGATGCGTTGTGCGCTCATCACATTAAAACCAAACCAGCCCACCACCAGTATCCACGCGCCCAGGGCGAGGAAGGGAATCGACGACGGCGGATGCGCCGCCACACCGCCATCCTTGTGATAACGCCCTTTGCGCGGCCCCAGATGCAGCACCGCCGCCAGCGCAATCCAGCCACCCACAGCATGCACCACCACTGAACCGGCAAAGTCATGGAAGGCTGCGCCCAGATGCGCGCTCATCCATGCTTGTATGCCCAGATTACCGTTCCAGAAAATGCCCTCGATAAAGGGATAGAGAAAGCCGACCAGCACAAAGGTAGCCGCACTTTGCGGGTGAAACCGCGCGCGCTCGGCGATGCCGCCGGAAATAATCGCCGGAATGGCCGCCGCAAAGGTAAGTAGAAAAAAGAATTTGACCAGCGCATAGCCGTTGTTCTGGTTGAGCGCACTCACCGGCTGCAAAAAGTGGATGCCATAGGCGATGCCGTAGCCCACAAAGAAATACGCAATCGCAGAAATGGCGAAATCGGTGAGGATTTTGACCAGGGCATTAACCTGATTTTTTTTGCGGACGGTACCGAGTTCCAGAAAGGCAAAGCCCGCATGCATGGCCAGAATCATGATGGCGCCAAGCAGGATGAACAGCACATTGGTGCTGGATTGAAGGGTATACACAAAGAGCTCCGGGCTTTCTGCACTAAAACTGAGTGGAGTGCACCAAAAGCAATCCATATGCCAATTAACGTAAGCGCTTGTTTTATCGAAATATGAACAGCAGATTTATGCGAATCAGCACCAAATACCGCACAATGACGGTGCAAAACCCGGGGCAGCGCTGAAAATTGAGCACCAAATTAGCCACCGCATCCCAGTTGCAGTGCACGATTGCACCAACCCTGCGCCACCGCTAGCAAACTGTAAGAAAACCGGCGGAATTCGATACTTAAGGACACTGCAGCGGCTCACTCTGTAAAGATTTTGAAAAGCCCGGAACGCATTCTTACACCCTCGTACTAATCCCATACAAACCAGGTAGTTATCACACTAGCGATGTGAACTTCACACTAGTTATGATAACGGCATTGGGTACAACATCGCTTTGCACTGGGCCGCGTGATTCCACACGGCCGGTAAGGGAGTAAGACCATGAAATCGCTCGTGTTGATGCTGAGTCTGGCCTCGATGGCAGGTGTCGCCGCAGAAGCGCAGGCCGCCGAATATGGCCGTGTTATCTCAACCACTCCGGTGGTCGAAAATTATTCCAACCCGCAGCAATCGTGTTGGACCGAACAAGTGGTGGTGCAACAGCCGCACAACTACGGTGGCGCTTTGCTGGGCGGGATTTTTGGTGGGCTGCTGGGCAGCACGGTTGGCCGCGGCAACGGCAATGTGGCGGCAACGGCGGCCGGTGCGGCGATTGGGGCCTTGTCCGGCGATAACGCCGCCAACCAAGGCAATACCAGCGTGCAGAACGTGCAGAAATGCACCACCGTGCAAGGCCAGACGCAGCAACGCATTATTGGCTACGACGTCACTTACGAATATTCGGGCCAGCGTTACACCACGCGTATGGCGTATGACCCGGGCAACCGCGTGCCGATTTCGGTAAGCGTTGATGGCCAGCAGCAGCAACAGCCGGTGCAGACCGTGACGCAAGCCGCGCCGGTCACCAGCACCACCACTTATGTGCAATCTGCGCCGGTTGTGGTCAGCAGCACCCCGACCGTCATCTACACCACCCCGACCTACTACGCCGCGCCGATTTTCTGGCCGTCGTTGTCGATCGGCTACTACCGTGGGTGGGGGGGTGGCTGGGGCTATCACGGTGGCGGTTGGCACCACTAAGCCGCCGGGGCTCGATGCGATCGGGCCCACGACAACAAAAAACCCCGCATCGCGGGGTTTTTTTTGGGCACTGCGCCGGGCGCGGGGCTCAGTCTTGCAGCATCTTTTCCAGTTCGCCGCTGCTGAACAGTTCTTTCATGATGTCCGAACCGCCCACGAATTCGCCTTTGATATACAGCTGCGGAATGGTCGGCCAGTTGGCGTATTCCTTGATGCCCTGGCGTACTTCAGCGTTTTCCAGCACGTTGACGGCCACAAAGTTGGCGCCCAGGTTTTTAAGGATTTGCACAGCGCCAGCCGAAAAGCCGCATTGCGGGAAAGTCGGCGTGCCTTTCATGAAAAGCACAACCGGGTTTTCGGTGACGGTCTGACGGATGCTGTCTTGAATGCTCATGGATTTAACTCGCGCTGCGGAACCCCCACGTAGCGATCGACGCTGAGTTCCTGATTAATTTACTCGGGTATTCTACTCAGCCGCCGGTTTGGGGGCAAGCCCGCCGCTGACGCGATCCAGCCCAGCCAGGTCTTGCCAGGTCTGCACGTCGCGATAACCGGCCGCGGTCAGCAGATCGCGGCTGGCCAGGCCCTGGTCGTAGCCATGTTCAAACAGCAGCCAGGCTTCGGGTTCCAGCCAATCCGGCGCGGTATCAATAATGGTGCGGATGTGCGCCAGGCCATCGGCCTCATCGGTCAGCGCGCCGCGGGGCTCAAAGCGTAGGTCGCCCTGGGCCAGATGCGCGTCGTTACTTTCTATATAAGGCGGGTTGGACAGGATCAGATCAAAGCGTTGCGGCGGCAGCGCGGCAAACCAGTCGCTCAGTGCAAACGTCACGCCCGGTGCATGGCGCGCGCCATTGGCCTGGGCCACTGCCAGCGCGGCAGGCGAAATATCCACCGCCGTCACCACCGCTTGCGGTCGTTCATGCGCCACGGTTACCGCGATAATGCCGCTGCCGGTGCCCAGATCGAGCACCCGCGCCGTCTGGCCGGGGGCGATGCGTTGCAACGCCAGTTCGACGATCAGTTCGGTATCCGGCCGCGGAATCAGCACAGCGGGCGTCACACTGAACATCAGGCTGTAGAACTCGCGCTCGCCCAGCAGATAGGCCACCGGCTCGCCCGCGCGCCGCCGCGCTGCCAAAGCGGCGAAGCGTTGCACCAACTCGTCGGGCACTTCATCGCGGTCATGCGCAATCAGCCAGGCACGGCCATGCCCGGTCAGGTGGAACAACAGCGCGGTCGCATCGCTGCGATCAAGCCCGCTTTGCGTGAGCAGAGTCTGGTAGGTATGCATGCGCGCAGTGTAGTAGCCGGGCCGGGGCGGCACAAATTGTGCAGGCGCGTGGACGGCAGGCTCTCGTATAATCCGCGCACAGAATTTGACGGAGTTGCGCGCATGCTAACCGCTTACGGTTTTGTAGAAGGCCGACTGCGGCCGATGCCGGTCGAAGCGGCGGCAGACCTGGTCCGGCCCGACGTGGTGTGGGTGGACGTGGTCGACGCGCTGGAGCACGAGCGCGGCTGGCTGAACGAGACCTTCAAGCTCAAGCTCGATGACGAAGAAATGGAAGACATCGAGGATTCGGCCCGGTGTTATATCGACGAAGCCGGCATCCATCTCAATTCATTTTTTCTGCATCAGCGCCATGACGAAGCCGAAGTGCTGACGGTGACCTTTTTGCTAACCGAAGGCCGGCTGTTATCGATCCGCACCGACGAGCTGGCCGCGTTCCGGCTGTTCCGGATGCGCGCGCGCATGCAGGCTGACTTTGTGCACTCGGCCGAAGACATCCTGCTGGCCATTTACGACGTCGCAGTCGAATACGCCGCCGATGTGCTCGAAGGCGTGTACACAGGCCTCGACAAGGTCAGCAGCCGCGTGCTGACGCGTTCCAGTGAAATGAGCGATAAAGACATGGCCGAAACCGTCTCCGACATCGCGCGCCAGGAAGACATGAACGGCAAAGTACGGCTGGACTTGATGGACACGCGGCGGGCATTGTCTTTTTTGCTGCGCGGTCGTAGTTTGACGCACGCACAGCAAGACAATCTGCGCGAAGTGCTGCGCGATCTGGAATCGCTGAACAACCACACCGCCTTTTTGTTCGACAAGATCAACTTCTTGATGGACGCGGTCATGGGCCTGATCAACCTGCAGCAAAACAAAATCATCAAGATTTTCTCGATTGCCGCCGTGGTGTTTCTGCCGCCGACGGTCATCGCCAGCATCTACGGCATGAACTTCAACGCCATGCCGGAACTACACTGGCAACTGGGTTATCCATTTGCCATTGTCTTGATGATTCTGTCCGGCATTGCGCCGTACTGGTTTTTCAAGCGCAAAGGCTGGTTGTAATCTGGTCAGCGCACGCTGTGCGCTGTGGTCTGGCGACCGAATGGCTTGTTTTTTGCCGTCACGCCCGCATTTGTGCCTGACGCTTTTTTAAGATGGGTGTTACCGATGACCGTTCCGCATCTCACCACCGCGCTGTCTGGCCCTTTGCTGGATCTGGAGCGCCGTATTCTGCTGGCCCAGCCTGAAATCGAACATTGGCTGCGCAATCAATGGCAAGAATCGACGCCGCCGTTTTATGGCTCGGTGGATTTGCGCAACGCCGGTTACAAGCTGGCTCCGGTGGATATGAATCTCTATCCCGGCGGCTTTAACAACCTGAATCCCGAATTCCACCCGCTGGGCGTGCAAGCGGTGATGACCGCGCTGGAAAGCTTCTGCCCCGACGCCAAGCGCCTGCTGCTGATCCCGGAAAACCACACCCGCAATACCTTCTATCTACAGAACGTGGCTGCGCTGACGCGCATTTTGAAGATGGCCGGGCTGGTGGTGCGCCTGGGCACGCTCAACCCCGAAATTACCGAACCGACTTCGTTTGATCTGCCCGATGGCCAGAAGCTGACGCTGGAACCGCTGGTGCGCAATGGCCGCCGCCTGGGCGTCGCCGGTTTCGATCCGTGCGCCGTGCTGCTGAACAACGATTTGTCGGCTGGCATTCCGCCGATGCTGGAAGGCATCGAGCAAACGCTGCTGCCGCCGCTGCATGCCGGTTGGGCCGTGCGCCGCAAGACGCATCACTTTGCCGCCTATGACCATGTCGCCAATGACTTTGCCAAGCTGATCGGCATCGACCCGTGGACCATCAATCCCTACTTTGATCATGTCGATCAACTCGACTTCCACGCGCGCACCGGCGAAGAACGTCTGGCCGATACCGTCAGCCAGATGCTGGACAAAATCCGCATCAAATATAAAGAACACGGCATCGACCACGACCCGTTTGTCATCGTCAAAGCCAACGCCGGTACTTACGGCATGGGTGTGATGAGCGTGAAGTCGGCCGACGATGTGGTGGGTCTGAACCGCAAGCAACGCAACAAGATGAGCGTGATCAAGGAAGGCCTGGAAGTGCACGATGTGATCGTGCAGGAAGGCGTGCCCACCTTTGAAAGCATCAACGACGCCGTGGCCGAGCCGGTGGTCTACATGATGGATCGCTTTGTGGTGGGCGGTTTCTACCGTGTCCACACTGATCGCGGCCCCGAAGAAAACCTCAATGCGCCCGGCATGCATTTTGTGCCGCTGGGCTTTGCCAGCCCGTGTACCACGCCCGATTGCGATGGCGAGCCGGACAGCGCGCCCAACCGCTTCTACGCCTATGGCGTGGTAGCACGGCTGGCTCTGCTGGCGGCCGCGCACGAACTGGAAGCCACTGCGCCAGCCGTGCACTTGTCATTCGCCGCCTGAACGCCCGCTTCTCCTGCGGTTTTAACCGGAACCCAACATGCGCCTGCTCGTCATTGCTGATCCCGTGGTCGGCTTCAAGATCCACAAAGATTCCACCTATGTGATGTTGCGCGAGGCCGCGCGACGCGGGTGGGAACTGTGGGTGACGCAGGCGCATGATCTGCGCGTGTACAACGGCGTGGTCGAAGCCGCCGCGCAAAAGCTCACCTTTACCGACACCCAGGAATACAAGGTCTGGTTTGAGCTGGAGCCGCATCTGCAGCAGCCGCTCAAAGACTTTGGCGCGGTGCTGATGCGCAAAGACCCGCCGTTTGATGCGCAATATCTGTACGCCACGCATCTGTTGTCGCTGGCCGAGTCGCAAGGCGCGCGCGTGTTCAATCCGGGCCAGACGCTGCGCGATTACAACGAAAAGCTGGCCATCCTCAAGCATCCGGAATTCATTACGCCGACGATGGTGACGCAACGCGCCGCCGACATCCGCGTGTTTCTGGCCGAGCATCAGGACGTCATCCTCAAGCCGCTGGATGGCATGGGCGGCATGGGCATTTTCCGCATTACGCCCAACGACCCCAATGTCGGCTCGATTATCGAAACGCTAACCGAGAACGAAACCCGCACCGTGATGGCGCAGCGCTATCTGCCCGCCATCAAGGACGGCGACAAGCGCGTGTTGCTGATTGATGGCAAGCCGGTGGACTGGTGCCTGGCGCGCATTCCGGCTGCGGGCGAAACGCGCGGCAATCTGGCGGCGGGTGGCACCGGCGTAGCGCGGCCGCTGACGCCGCGTGATCGTGAAATTGCCGAAACACTGGGCCCGCAACTGGCCGCCAAGGGTCTGTTTCTGGTGGGTCTGGATGTGATTGGCGACAACGTCACCGAAATCAACGTCACCAGCCCCACCTGCTTTCAGGAAATTACCGCGCAGTCCGGCATTGATGTCGCGGCTTTGTTTATTGACGCGCTTGAGCGCAAGTTGGGCCTGTGATCCGCTTGTGGTGCCGGTTTTTGCTGTATGCCGTATGCGCGATCACGCTGACTGCCTGCGGCAAACCGCCGGAATTCCAGCAAGAAAGCTATGTGTTCGGCACGCGCGTGCAGATCACCATCTATGGCGAGCCCGAAGACAAGGCCGCGCCGGTTAGCGCCGCCATCCTGGCTGACCTCGACCGGCTGCACGCGCGTCTGCATGCCTGGCAACCCTCAGAAATCACGCGCATGAATGCGGCCTTTGCCCAAGGCAAGCCGTATCAAACCGATCCCGAAATGATCGCCATCCTCAAGCAGGCCCAAGGCTATGCCGAGCGCTCGGATCAATTGTTTGATCCGGCCATCGGCGATCTGGTGGCGGCGTGGGGCTTTCATAAAGACACGTTTGCGCCGGTGCTGCCCGATGCGGCCGTGGTGCAGAAGCTGGTGGCGGCCCACCCCACGCTGGATGATCTGGAGTTTGACGGCAATGCAGTCAGCAGCCGCAATCCCGCAGTGAATATCGATCTGGGCGGTTTCAAGGGCTTTGCGCTGGATCGCGCTGCCAGCTATTTGCGCAAAAAAGGCATGAACAACGCGCTGATCAATATCGGCGGCAATGTGCTGGCGCTGGGCCGCAAAGGCGATACGCCGTGGAAAGTGGGCCTGCAGCATCCGCGCAAACCCGGCGTGCTGGCCATCATCCAGCTCAACGACGGCGAATCCATCGGCACCTCGGGCGACTATCAGCGCTACTTTGAAGTCAAAGGCCAGCGCTACTCGCATCTGATCGACCCGCGCAGCGGCCAGCCCGCCCAAACCATGCAGGCCGCCACCGTTATCGCACCCGCCAGTACCGAAGCCGGCGCGATTTCGGACGCTGCGACCAAGCCGGTATTTGTCGGCGGCATCGGCAGTGCCACGCATTATGCCGATCGCTTTGGCATCAAGGATGTGTTGCTGGTGGCCAGCGATGGCAGTGTGTATCTAACGCCCGATATGCAGTCGCGCGTGCAATGGCAGCAGAACCCGCCGCACATTTACCGGTTGCGCTAAGGCCACAACGTAGCCCGCTACGCCTGTAATTTTGCGGCGCAGGTCAGGTTATCTCTTACGAGAAAGGCAGTTTTTCGGTTATAAATCCGGGTGGGGCGTCGACCGGATGGTTAACGCCACTGCAATAAGCCAAAACAAGACCCGAATACACCGCACCAGGCCGTACAAGGAAACCGTTCCACATGGTAGGCATCATCATCGTGACGCATGTGTCGCTGGGCGAGGCGCTGATCTCGTGTGCACAGCACATCATGGGTCGGCCCGTGCTCAATGTCGGGCAACTGGCAGTCAGCAAGACCGATGATCCCGACCTGGTGGTGGTCAAGGCGCAAGAACTGATTGAAGTCCTGGATGATGGCTCGGGCGTGCTCTTGCTCACCGACATCTACGGCGGAACGCCCTCGAATGTGGCCAACCGCCTGATCCAGCCGGGCCGTGTAGAAGCGGTGGCCGGTGTCAATCTTCCCATGCTGGTACGCGCGCTGACGTACTGTCAGCAGCCGCTCGAAGTGGTGGTCAGCAAAGCCATCACCGGCGGGCTCGAAGGCGTTTTGTACATGTTGCCCAATCAAGGCTGATCAAGGTCAGAGAACACCATGCCGTTACTCGAAGTGGAAATCGTCAACAAACTGGGCCTGCATGCGCGGGCCTCGAGCAAGCTCACCCAGCTGGCCAGCCAGTTTCAGAGCGAAGTCTGGATCAGCCGCAATCAAAAGCGGGTCAACGCCAAGTCCATTATGGGCGTGATGATGTTGGCGGCAGGCAAAGGCAGCAAGGTGACGCTGGAAACCAGCGGCCCGGATGACCAGAACGCGCTGGATGCGCTGACGGCACTGATTGCAGACAAGTTCGGCGAAGGCGAATAAGCCTGCCCAGCACACACCGGCTGCCTGCACGCAGCCCTCGTCGGGAGGTTGGATGAGTCTTACATTGCATGGGATAGGCATCGGTGGCGGCATCGCCATCGGCCACGCGCATCTGATATCGCATACCGATATCGAGATTGTGCATTACGCGCTGCGCGACGAAGATCTGCCGTCCGAAGTGGCGCGTTATGACGCCGCGATCAAATCCACCCGCCAGGAACTGGAAATGCTGTGGGGCAGCATTCCGGATAACGCCCCCACCGAGCTGGGTGCGTTTCTAAGCCTGCATATCATGTTGCTCAACGACCAGACGCTGTCGGTGGAACCGCGCGAGCTGATCGTCAAACGCAAATGCAATGCCGAGTGGGCGCTAAAAGAACAGCTGGACCAGCTGTTGGCGCAGTTTGACGATATCGAAGAAGAATATCTGCGCGAACGCCGTACCGATGTCATTCAGGTGGTAGAGCGCATTTTCAAGGCGCTGGCGGGTCACGACGTGTGCAGCCACGCGCTGGCCCCCACCAACCGCGACACCATCCTGGTGGCGCACGACCTGTCGCCCGCCGACATGGTGCTGTTTAAAGACACCGATTACGCCGCCTTTATGACCGACGTGGGTGGCCCCACCTCGCATACCGCCATCCTGGCGCGCAGCCTGGATTTGCCGTCCGTGCTGGCCCTGCGCCAGGCGCGCGCGCTGATCCGCGAAGAAGAAGTGGTGATTGTCGATGGCGTGAACGGCGTGGTCATCGTTGATCCGGACGAACGCACGCTGGTGGAATACCGCGCGCGCCAGATTGAATGGCAAGCGCGCCAGGCCAAGCTACAAGACATTCTGAACAGCCGCTCGATTACGCGCGATGGCGTGGAAATCGAACTGTTCGGCAATATCGAAATTCCCGACGACGTCGAACAAGTGCTGGCCGCCAACGCTGGCGGCATCGGCTTGTTCCGCTCCGAATTCCTCTTCCTCAGCGAAGACGATCTGCCGACCGAAGAAGAACAATACCAGGCCTATAAAACGGTGACGGAACGCATGGGCGGCCAGCCCGTCATCATCCGCACCATCGACCTGGGTAAAGACAAAATCCCCAAGTGGCAAACCGAAACCGATTCGCCCAATCCGGCGCTCGGGCTGACCGGCGTGCGGCTGTGCCTGGCCGAGGCCGGCATGTTCCGCATCCAGTTACGCGCGCTGTTGCGGGCCTCAGCGCACGGCAAGATCAAGCTGCTGGTGCCGATGTTGTCGCATGTGGGCGAAGTGAAGCAGGTGCGGCGCCATATCGAAGAGACCAAGGTGCAGCTACGCGCCGAGGGTATCGCGTTTGACGACGCCATCGAGCTGGGCGGCATGATCGAAGTACCGGCGGCGGCGCTGACGGTGGCGCATTTTCTGCATCATCTCGACTTTGCCTCGATCGGCACCAATGACCTGATCCAGTACACGCTGGCGGTAGATCGCAATGACGATGCAGTGTCGCATCTGTACGACCCGGTGCACCCGGCCGTGCTGCAATTGCTCGAGCACATCATTGGCACCTGCAACCGCATGAACAAACCGATCTCGATGTGCGGCGAAATGGCCGGCGATCCGGTGCTGACACGCATTTTGCTGGGGCTGGGTTTGCGCCGCTTCTCCATGCTGCCCACCCAGATCCTTAAGGTGAAGCAACAAGTGCTGGATACCGATCTGGCCGAAGTGCGCGATCTGGTGGGCCAGTTGTTGCAGGCGGAGAACGCCGACGAAGCACGACTACTGCTGAAACAACTGCAGTACTAGAATTCGCTGAACTGTTTCCACGCGACGAATTCGCAGCCCACGGCCGCCTTGCCCCGGCAGTGGGTCTCACGCCCCAGGTGATTTATGAGTATCAAGCTGGCGCCGGCCAGCCCGGACGTCGCCCTGCTTCTGGCCCAGGCTGAAGCGCTTTATCTGCCGCAATGTGAACTCAGCCTGCCCTTGGCCGAGCAAGCGGCGCATCTGGCCACCAGCTTGAACGACGAAGCCGGCGAAACCGCCGCGCTGTTGCTGTGGGGCCGCTGTCTGGTGGTGTTGCAAGGCGGTGCCGCGGCGCAGCCGGTATTGCGCCGCGCGCTGACCATGGCAACCCATCTGGACCACGCCTGGGCGCGCGCCCGTGCCAACCACGCGCTGGCCGAAGCGCTGGCCAACGGCGGCGACGACAGCCGGGCGCTTACGCACTGGCTCGACAGTCTTGAAGACGCACTGGCCACCCGCCAGATCGACCTGTTTATCGAAGCCAATCTCGGCCTCGGCAATCTGTATGTGGTGCACGAAGATCACGAAAACGCCTTTCGTTTTCATAGCATCGCCGCCGATTTCGCCCGCCTGCATGACAACCCGGATTTACGCGCCAAAGCTGCGCTGCATCTGGCGGCCGACCTGATCAAACTGGACCGGCTCGAGATTGCCGTCACGGTTTTGCTCAGCGCCCAGGCCGACCTGATCCTGCCGCTGCGACGCGACTGGCAGGCGGAAATCCACAACTATCTGGGCGCGATTGCCTTGCGCCAGGACCACTACGAAGCCGCGCGGGCGCATCTGGAGCAGGCCTACCAGATCAATCTGGATACCGGCCTGATCTGGGGTCAGATCGTCAATCTGACCGGTTTGGGCAAGCTGTTGCTGCGCTCGGGCGACGATCAGACCGCCGAGCGCTATCTGTTGCAGGCCTTGAAGGCGGTAGAAAAACTGCATGCGCCGCATCTGGTGCAAGACATACACGAGCAACTGGCCCAGTTATATGAGCAACGCGACGACGCGGTGCGCGCGGTCATGCATTACATCGGTTTTCACGAACACTATATGCAGCGCGTCAATCAAGGCGTGGCGGGCAAGCTGGCGCAGTTGTCATCGCGGCGGCTGGCCAACCTGGAAATCCGTTTGCGCTTGCTCGGCTCAGAATTTGAGCTCAACCGATTACGCGAAGCCAATCGCGAAACCGATTTGCGCGTGCAAGCGCTGCAGGATGCGGCCTATCGCGATGCGCTCACCGGTGTGATGAACCGCCGCGCGCTGGATGAATCATTGCCCGGCATGATCGAGGCCGCGCAACAAACCGGTGAGGCCCTGAGCATGCTGGTGCTCGACTTTGATCACTTCAAGCAGATTAACGATCGCTGGTCGCATCAGACCGGGGACCAGGTTTTGCGCACCGGGGCGGCGGTATTGCTGGCTTCGCTGCGCGAGCACGATCTGGCCGCCCGTTATGGTGGCGAAGAATTTGTGCTGGTGCTGCGCAATACCCAGCTCGACACGGCGCGCAGTGTGGCCGAGCGCATCCGCGCCCGCATCGAGACCGAAGCCTGGCACCATATCGAACGCGGCTTGCAGGCCACGGTTTCCATCGGCGTGGCGCAATGGCTAAGCGCCGAATCGTCGGCCGCCTGGTTCGCCCGCGCCGATGCCGCCCTGTATGACGCCAAACGCCGTGGCCGCAACCGTATCGCCATCGCCGGAGCGGACCGATGACCGCACGTGAACAACTGCAGAGCGTACTGGCCAGCCTGCGTGGCCAGGGCATCGGCCACACCAGCCCCGAAGCGCAGGCCAGCGCCGCCCAGGCCGTCGCCCTGGCGCGACGCGAGCAAGAAATTGATCTGCTGGGCGCTTTGCTGATCGAGCAAGGCATGTTGGCGCTTAATCGCGGCGATCAGACCATGGCGCAAGATATCCTGCAAGAAGCCGTGCGGGTGTTGGGGCGTGGCAAGCACGAGCGCGAACATGTACGCGCGCTGCATGCGCTGGGACTGGCCTTGTATACGCGCGGTGAATATCTGCAGGCGCTGGATACCTGGCTTAAAGGCATGGAACTGGCGGTGGCCGAGGATCTGCGCGAAGACTGCGCGCGCGCCTGGGTGGGCGTGGGCAAGGTTTATCACGCCTTCGGTCATACCCAGAGCGCGCTGCATTTTCATGAGCAGGCGTGGCAACTGGCAGAACGCGTGGGCGATCCCACCTTGTCGTGCGAAGTGGCGATCAATCTGGCTTCCACCGCCTATCGTTTGCATCATCTGGACGACGCGCTGCACTACCTCGGCCTGGCCGACGCATGGCTGCAAGGCGCAGTGCAGCACCCGCTGTGGTCGGCTGAAGTGCTGTCGTATTACGGGCTGATCTATTTTGAGCAGCACGATTACGCCAAGGCAGAAGCCGCGCTCAACAACGCGCGTGCACTGAATCAGCACCATCGCAATCTTTGGGGCGAAGGCCATGTGCTGCTGCATCTGGGCCGCACTTACCACCAATTGCACCGCCTGCCCGAAGCGCTGGATTGCCTGCAGCAGGCCAATGAGATTGCGGTGCGCGGCGGCCTGGGGCATCTGGTGCAACAAGCGGAAGGCCTGTTGGCGCAGATCAGTATGGAAACCGGCGACTACCACCAGGCACTGGCGCACCAGAAACGCCTGCACGCCAGCGTGATCGCCACCCACCAGGACGAAGGCCAGACCATGCGGCTATCGCGCGCCAACGAAAAACGCCTGGCGCAGCTGGAACATCAACTCTCGGTAGAACGCATCCGCTTGCAGTTCAACCAGCTATAGGGTGGGTCAAGACCCACCCTGCAAAGCCGACGAGACGTGCCACAAAGCGCGCGCCACCCTGGCGCGTCCGGCCACTTTGGACGGTGGGTCTTGACCCACCCTATGCGGCATCAGTTCGGTGCACGGCGCATCTGTCGTCGTTCATCGCGGTGCAAGTTGTCTGTAAACCGCGTCAGCGTTTTCGCACAAACCAAACAAATTCCCTTTTAAATCAAAGCCATCATTCCGCTGGCATGCGCCTTGCTCTAGTTCCATCACGTATGTATACAAGATGGAATACAAACATGAGCGCAACGGTACTTCCGCAATCGGGCTGGACACTCGAAGAATGGCAAGCCGCCTATCGCAACGGTCTGGCCGTTGACACCGCGCTGCGCCATGTATTGGCCCGCTGCTCCGCCAGCGACGTCGCCTGGATTTCGCTGGCCACGCCCGAGCAGATCGCCATCCAGTTGCATCAGCTGCAAGTGCGCCTGGCCGCAGTGGGTGGGGATCGTAGCCAGCTGCCTTTGTATGGCATTCCGTTTGCCGTCAAAGACAATATCGATGTGGCCGGTTTTTCCTCGACCGCCGCTTGCCCCGAATTTGCGTTTGAGCCCAAAAAGCACGCCACGGTTATCCAGCAGCTCACCGATGCCGGCGCGATTGTGCTGGGCAAAACCAATCTTGATCAGTTTGCTACCGGCCTCAACGGCACGCGTTCGCCGTATGGCCCGGTGCCCAATGTGTTTAATCCGCGCTATATCAGCGGTGGTTCCAGCTCGGGCTCGGCCTCGGTCGTGGCGCGCGGGCTGGTGCCGTTTGCGCTGGGCACCGATACCGCCGGTTCGGGCCGCGTGCCTGCAGGCTTTAACAATATCGTCGGCCTGAAGCCCACCAAAGGCTGGCTGTCCAACACCGGCGTCTTGCCCGCTTGCCGCACTCAGGATTGCGTGTCGGTATTTGCGCTGACCGTGGACGACGCCCAGGCCGTGGCGCATGTGGCCGGGGGCTTCGATGCCAGCGACGCCTATAGCCGCGTGCCCAACGCCGTCACCCGTGCCATGCCGTCCAAACCACGCTTTGCCATCCCGGATACGCTGGAATGGTTTGGCGACCAGGAATCCGCCCGCCTGTTTGCCGCCGCCATCGAGCACCTGCACGAAGCCGGCGTCAAAGTGGAAACCGTGCCGTTTGCGCCCTTCCTCGAACTGGCCTCGCTGCTATACAAAGGCGCGTTTGTGGCCGAACGCCTGGTCGCCACCGCCGACTTGCTGGCGCGCAACCCGGCCGCGATCAACCCGGTGGTGCGCGGCATTCTGGAAGGCGCCAATCAATATTCCGCGCTCGACGCCTTCAAAGCCGAATATCGCCGCGCCGAACTCACGCGCGTTATCCACCAAACCCTGGCCGGCTTCGATGGCCTGGTGGTGCCCACCGCGCCCAGCATCTACACCATCGAAGCCATGCTGGCCGACCCGGTGGTGCTGAATGCCAATCTGGGTACGTATACCAACTTCGCCAATTTCTCCGATCTGTGCGCGCTGTCGCTGCCGTCCGGTTTCCGCGGCGACGGTTTGCCGTTTGGCATTACCGTGCTGGCCCCGGCGTGGCAAGACGATGCGCTGGCCGAGTTTGGCCGTGGCTGGCAACAACGCGCCGCGCTGCCTTTGGGCGCCAGCGGCCGCTGCCTGCCCGCGCTGGCCCCAGCGCCAGCCCGCGCCGATTGCATCCGCGTCGCCGTGGTTGGCGCACATCTGACCGGCATGCCGCTCAACCATCAATTACTGGAACGCAACGCCACGCTGGCCGCGCGCACCTTTACCGCGCCCGAATACAACCTGTACGCGCTGGCCAATACCACGCCGCCCAAGCCCGGCCTGGTGCGCAGCGCCAACGGTGCGGCCATCGAAATCGAATTGTGGGATATGCCGATCAGCCAGTTCGGCAGCTTTGTCGGGCTGGTGCAAGCGCCGCTGGGCATCGGCACGCTCACCATCGCCGACGGCAGTCAGGTGAAAGGCTTTATCTGCGAACCGTGGGCCATTGCTGACGCCACCGACATCACCCGTTTTGGCGGCTGGCGCGCGTATCTGGCCAGCCTGAAGCCGCACGAATAAGCCGTAGCCACACCAGCCTATCCAACCATTGAGTAACCAGCCGGCCTGCCGCCGTTTGCGAGGTGTTTGAAGATGTTCAATACCGTACTGATTGCCAACCGGGGCGAAATTGCCTGCCGCGCCATCCGCACTCTCAAACATCTGGGCGTGGTCAGCGTGGCCGTATTCTCGGATGCCGACCGCAACAGCGCCCACGTGGCGCAGGCCGACGTGGCCATTGCGCTGGGCGGCGATCGCCCGGCGGATAGCTATCTGCGCATCGACAAGATCATCGACGCCTGCAAGCAAACCGGCGCGCAAGCCGTGTTCCCTGGTTATGGCTTTTTAAGCGAAAGCGCCGAATTCGCCGCCGCCTGCGACGCCAACGGCATCGTGTTTATCGGCCCCACCGCGCTGCAAATGCAGGAGTTCGGCCTGAAGCACCGTGCGCGTGAGCTGGCCGCCCAAGCCGGCGTACCCACCACGCCCGGCAGCGGCTTGCTGGCCTCGGTGGCAGACGCGCTGGAACAAGCTGGCAAGATTGGTTATCCAGTCATGCTGAAAAGCACGGCCGGTGGCGGCGGTATTGGTCTGACGCGCTGTAATTCGGCGGAAGAACTGGCCGCCGCGTTCGACCGCGTACAACGCATGGGCGAACAGTTTTTCCGCGACAGCGGCGCGTTTGTCGAGCGCTTTGTCGACCAGGCACGCCATATCGAAGTACAGATTTTTGGCGATGGCAAAGGCCAGGTCGCCGCCTTGGGCGAGCGTGATTGCTCCATCCAGCGCCGCAACCAGAAAGTGATTGAAGAAACCCCGGCGCCCAACCTGCCCGCCGCTACCCGCGCCGCTTTGCTGGCTTCGGCCAAAGCGCTGGGCGAATCGGTGAACTATCGCTCGGCCGGCACCGTGGAATATGTCTACGACAGCGCGCGCGATGAATTCTATTTTCTGGAGGTCAACACGCGCCTGCAGGTGGAACACCCGGTCACCGAATCGGTTACCGGCCTCGATCTGGTCGAATGCATGCTGCGGGTGGCCGCCGGGGACGCGCTGGATTGGGATGCGCTCAACGCCGCCCCACAAGGCGCGGCCATCGAAGTACGTTTGTACGCCGAAGACCCGGTCAAACAATTCCAGCCCTCGCCCGGCTTGCTGACCGAAGTGCGTTTTCCCGAATCCGATATCGTGCCGGTGCGGGTGGATGGCTGGGTGCAGACCGGCACCGAAGTGCCGTCGCTGTACGACCCGTTGCTGGCCAAGCTGATCGTTAAAGGCGCGGACCGCGAACAGGCGCTCGACAATCTGCAAAAAGCGCTGGCGCATACCGCGCTGCATGGCATCGCCACCAACCTCGATTATTTGCGCCAGATTATCGCCAGCGAGGCGTTTTACAGCGGCAAGGTCTCAACCCGCTTTCTGGATACCTTTGAATTCAAACCCTCGGTGATCGAAGTCCTGGAACCGGGCACTTATACCAGCGTGCAGGATTACCCGGGCCGCGTCGGCTATTGGGATATCGGCGTGCCGCCGTCCGGCCCGATGGATGATTATGCGCATCGCCTGGCCAACCGCATCGTCGGCAATGACATCGCCGCCGCCGCGCTGGAAGCCACGTTGCAAGGCCCGTCGCTCAAGTTTCATTGCGATGCCGTGGTCGCCGTCACCGGCGCACCCTGCCCGGTGACGCTGGATGCCGAACAACGCGAAATGAACGAACCGCTGTATATCCGCGCCGGCCAGGTGTTGCGGCTGGGTCGCGTCAGCAGCGGTTGCCGCACCTATCTGGCCATCCGCAACGGCATCGATGTGCCGGTTTATCTGGGCAGCCGCGCCGCCTTTGCGCTGGGCCAGTTTGGTGGCCACGCCGGTCGCACTTTGCGCGCCGCCGATATGTTGCCGGTGGGCCAGCCCGACTTGCCCGCCAGTACCACACCCGCGCCCACCAGCCAGCCGCGCAGCGCCCCGGCCGCGCTGGTGCCGCAGTACGGCCAGTTGTGGGAAATCGGCGTGTTGTACGGCCCGCACGGCGCGCCCGATTTCTTTACGCCCGAATCGATTGCCAGCTTCTTTGAAGCCGAATGGGAAGTGCATTACAACTCCAACCGCTTGGGCGTGCGCCTGATCGGCCCCAAGCCGACCTGGACCCGCACCGATGGCGGCGAAGCCGGTTTGCATCCGTCCAATGTGCACGATTGCGAATACGCGGTCGGCAGCGTCAACTTTACCGGCGACAGCCCGGTGATCCTGACCCGCGACGGCCCCAGCCTGGGCGGCTTTGTCTGCCCGGTTACCATCGCCAAAGCCGAGTTGTGGAAAGTGGGCCAGGTCAAACCCGGCGACAAGATCCGTTTTCATGCCATCAGCTACAAACAGGCCGCCGCGCTGCAAGCCGCGCAAGACGAGCAACTGGCCACGCTGCATTTAACGCCGCCCGAACCCGTGGCCGTCACCGTGCTGCCCGCCACTTCGTCACCTGCCATCCTGGCCGAACTGCCCGCCAACGGCGCACGCCCGGCGGTGACTTACCGCCAGGCCGGCGATACCTACATCCTGCTGGAATACGGCCCCAACGTGCTCGATCTGGCTTTGCGTCTGCGCGTGTATCTGCTGATGCAGAAACTGCGCGAGCTGGGCATTGAAGGCTTGCTGGAACTGGCGCCGGGCGTGCGCTCCTTGCAGATCCGCTTTGATAGTCAGGTAATCAGCCAGCAAAAGCTGCTGGCCAATCTGCTGCTGGCCGACGCCAGCCTGCCCGATGTGGAAACCCTGAAGCTGCCGACGCGCGTGGTGTATATGCCGCTGGCGTTTGAAGATTCAGCCACGCTGGGTGCGGTTAAACGCTACTCGGAAACCGTTAAAGCCAAAGCGCCGTGGCTGCCCAATAACGTCGACTTTATCCAGCGTATTAACGGGCTGGATAGCCGCGAGCAAGTACGCGACATCATCTACGACGCCAGCTATATGGTGATGGGCCTGGGCGATGTGTATCTGGGCGCACCGTGCGCGGTGCCGATTGATCCGCGCCATCGCCTGCTGACCTCCAAATACAACCCGGCGCGCACCTTTACCGCCGAAGGCACCGTGGGCATCGGCGGCGTGTACATGTGCATTTACGGCATGGATTCGCCCGGCGGCTATCAGCTGGTGGGCCGCACGCTGCCGATCTGGAACACCTTCCTGAAGAACCCGGTGTTTGCCGTGGGCGAGCCGTGGCTGTTGCGCTTTTTTGACCAGGTGCGCTTTTACCCGGTAAGCGAAGCCGAACTCGACACGCTGCGCGAAGATTTCCGCCACGGCCGCGCTGATTTGCGCATCGAACAAGAAGTATTCGATTTCGCCGCCTACAAAGCCTTCCTGGCCGACAACGCAGTTAGCATCGATGACTTCAAGGCCAAGCAGAAAGTCGCCTTCGAAACCGAAGTGGCGTTGTGGCAAGCCGACGATGCCGCGCCGCAAGCCGCCGCCGAACTGGTGGAGGAAGACGACAGCAGCGTGCCCGATGGCCACCATGTGGTAAGCGCCGATCTGAATGGCAGCATCTGGAAAGTGCTGGTGGAAGTGGACCAGCACGTGGAAGCCGGCAGCACGCTGATTGTGGTCGAGGCCATGAAGATGGAACTGGCCGTCACCGCGCCCGTCAGCGGCATCGTACGCACCATCCGCGCCCAGCCCGGCAAGGCGGTCACGCCGGGCGAGCGCTTGCTGGTGATCGAACCGGTGTTGGCGGAAGCCGCCGTATGAAGCCCGAATCGCTGATCGACCCGATCGAACCAACGCCCGCCGCTGACGCCGCCAGCGTGGCCGCGCCACGGCGGCGCGGTGCGGCCGATAACCTGGCCAACCGGGTCTATGCGGCGATCAAGACCGACATCATGGAATTCCGGCTGCTGCCCGGCGACCGCTTTACCGAAAGCGAAGTGGCCGAACGCCTGAGCGCCAGCCGCACGCCGGTGCGCGAAGCCTTGTATCGGCTGCAGGCCGAGCATTTTGTCGAAGTGCAATTTCGCAATGGCTGGCAGGTGCGGCCGTTTGATTTCGATTATTTCGAGGACCTGTACGACGTCCGCATCATCCTGGAACTGGCCGCGGTGCGCCGCTTGTGCGAACGCGTTACCGACGCGCCGGTGCCGGAGCTGGAAGCGTTGAAAGCCATCTGGCTGGTGCCGGTGGGCGAACGTATTACCGACGGCGTGATTGTGTCGGGCCATGACGAGAATTTTCACTCGGCCCTGGTGGCGGCCACGGGCAATGGCGAGATGGCGCGCATACATCGCGAAGTGACGGAAAAAATCCGCCCGATCCGCCGGCTGGACTTTACCAAGCCGTATCGCGTGGATACGACCTACCACGAGCACGGCGCCATCCTGCGCGCCATCGTGCAACGCCGGAGCGATGAGGCGCAACGCATGCTGAAAGCGCATATCGACGAGAGCAAAGCCGAAGTTCGCAAGATCACGCTGCACATGATGCATGCCGCGCGTAGACGCGGCGAAGAAAGCAGCTAGCCACACAGGTTGTGGCCTGCAACTGGGCCAGAACCCGGTACGACATCACGCAAAGACAACAACAAAAACCAGAACCAGAAAAGCAAGAAGCAGGAACGAAACTCCGTTTTTACATAAACCATGTTTCAGATTCGGGAGATGTCACCATGAACCGCCGTACCGCCGTTAAAACCCTGACCCTGGCCACCTTGCTGGCTGCCACCGGGCTGAGCAGTTCGCTGTCTTTCGCCGCCGACACCATCAAGGTCGGCATCCTGCATTCGCTGTCGGGCACGATGGCGATCTCTGAATCGGCGCTGGAACAAACCGCGCTGATGACCATTGCCGAAATCAACGCCCAAGGCGGCGTGATGGGCAAAAAGCTGGAACCGGTAGTGGTTGATCCGGCCTCCAACTGGCCGCTGTTTGCCGAAAAAGCCCGCCAGCTGCTTTCCAAAGACAAAGTGGATGTGGTGTTTGGCTGCTGGACTTCGGTATCGCGTAAATCGGTGCTGCCGGTATTTCGTGAACTGAACGGCTTGCTGTTCTACCCGGTGCAGTACGAAGGCGAAGAACTTGAGAAAAACGTGTTCTACACCGGCGCTGCACCTAACCAGCAAGCCATTCCGGCGGTGGACTATCTGCTGAGCAAAGACGGCGGCGAAGCCAAGCGCTTTGTGTTGCTGGGCACCGATTATGTGTACCCGCGCACCACCAACAAGATTCTGCGTTCCTACCTGCATAGCAAGGGCATCCAGGACGCCGACATCATGGAGGAATACACCCCGTTTGGTTATTCCGACTACCAGACCATCATCGCCAAGGTGAAAGACTTTGCCGCCCAAGGCAAAAAGACCGCCGTGGTCTCCACCATCAACGGCGACAGCAACGTGCCGTTTTACAAAGAACTGGGCAACGCCGGCCTGAAAGCGACCGATGTGCCGGTGGTGGCGTTCTCGGTGGGCGAAGAAGAACTGCGTGGCGTGGATACCAAACCGCTGGTGGGCCAACTGGCCGCGTGGAACTACTTTGAATCGGTCAAGAACCCGGAAAACACCAAGTTCGTGAAGATGTATCGCGACTGGGCCAAAAAGCAAAAGCTGCCTAACTACGAAACCGCCGTCACCAATGATCCGATGGAAGCCACTTACGTCGGTATCCATATGTGGAAGCAAGCGGTCGAGAAAGCCAAATCCACCGATGTCGATAAGGTGATCGCGGCTATGGGCGGCCAGACCTTCAAGGCGCCGAGCGGCTTTACCCTGGAAATGGACCCGAAAAACCATCACCTGCACAAGCCGGTAATGATTGGTGAAGTCAAAGCCAACGGCCAGTTCAACGTGGTGTGGAAGACCTCGTCCACCGTCAAGGCGCAACCGTGGAGCCCGTTTATCCCCGGTAACGACAAGAAGAAAGACGAACCGGAAATGTAAGCCCCGGTGGGTTCTGCGTTGAATGCTTGAGTTTTGCTGAGTAACAGGCGGATCGGGCCCACGGGCCTGATCCGTTACCGAGGGGACACCCCGATGCATAAATCCGTGTATGCCCGTGTGCTGGCGCTGCTGTTGTGGCTGCTGTGCGCACCCGCCATGGCCGCGCTGGACGCCAGACTGGTCAAGCAACTGACCGACGACGATAGCGACCAGAAAATCGCCGCCATCAGCGCGCTGGCCGCCACCGCCAGCCCCGATGCACAAAAGCTGCTGACCGCGCTGGGCAACGATGCGCTGTATGCCAGCGACAGCAAGATCTGGTTCAAGGCCGATGACAAAGCGTATGACGCGGTCAGCGGCGCCGAACTGAACCCCGCGCCGGAAGACGTGGACACGGTATCGATCAATAACCGCGTGCGCGGCGCGCTGCAGGGCGCGTTGTCGGGCTTCAGCTTGCTGGATAAAGACCCCGCCGTGCGCATGAAGTCGGTGCAGGCGCTGCAATCGTCAGTCGGCCCGGCCATGGTGCCGATGCTGACCACGGCGCTGAAAACCGAAACCGACAAGGGCGTGAAAGCCCAACTCGAACAATTACTGGCGCAAGCCAATCTGCAAAACCCGGACGCCAAGGCGCGGCTGGCGGCGGTGGATGGGCTGGCGCATAGCAACTCGCCGGCAGCACGCGGTTTGCTGCTGGCATTGACCGACCCGGCGCACGAAAAAGACGCCACCGTGCGCGCCGCAGCGCAAAGCGCAGTGGCCTCGATCGATAGCCGGCTGGCGTGGATTGCTGCAGTGGCGAATGTGTTTTCCGGGTTGAGCCTCGGCAGCATTCTGCTGCTGGCGGCACTGGGCCTGGCCATCACGTATGGCGTGATGGGCGTGATCAATATGGCGCACGGCGAGCTGCTGATGGTGGGCGCGTACTCGGCCTATGTCACCCAAGGCGTGTTCCGCGCGCATTTTGCCGGGGCCCAGGACTGGTATCTGGTGGCGGCGATCCCGGTGGCGTTTTGCGCCGCAGCGCTGGTGGGCATGCTGATGGAACGCACCGTTATCCGCTGGTTATACGGCCGCCCGCTGGAGACGCTGCTGGCGACGTGGGGGATTTCGCTGGTGCTGATCCAGGCCGCGCGTGCGCTGTTCGGGCCGCAGAACGTGGAGGTGTCGAACCCGTCGTGGATGTCAGGCGGCATCGAACTGCTGCCCAGCCTGATCCTGCCGTGGAACCGGGTGGTGATCATCGGCTTTGCGCTGTCGGTGTTGGTGTTGATGTGGGCCATCATGCAAAAGACACGGCTGGGCCTGTTTGTGCGCGCGGTGACGCAGAACCGGCCGATGGCAGGCTGCGTGGGCGTGGCAACGCGGCGCGTGGATACGCTGGCGTTTGGCCTGGGCGCGGGGATTGCCGGGCTGGGTGGATTGGCGCTGTCGCAGATTGCCAACGTCGGGCCGGATATGGGGCAGGGTTATATCGTTGATTCGTTCCTGGTGGTGGTGCTGGGCGGGGTTGGGCAACTGGCAGGCGCGGTGTGGGCGGCGCTGGGGTTGGGCATCGTGACCAAGCTGCTGGAAGGCTGGGCGGGGGCGGTGATTGCGAAGATTCTGGTGCTGGCGTTCATCATTGTGTTTATTCAGCGGCGGCCGCAGGGGTTGTTTGCTTTGAAGGGACGGGTGCTTGATTAGCGTGGGGAGTGGTGAGCGGAGGTGGTGGGATGGGGCGGGGTTGAAGGTCTTA
>NZ_BAAIHC010000024.1:0-66552 GCF_054652575.1 Silvimonas sp. JCM 19000
GTTCAGCGCAAAGCCAAACATCAAACCAAGCGCCGCAGGCTCCCCCTCTCATGGAGGATCCCGAAACCGCGTACTCCGCACCGCCCCCACTATCCCCAACCCGACCGCCACCACCACCCCCACCACTATCCAGTGATCCGGCACATGCGCCAGGTGCGCGCCGTAGGCCAGGCCCACGATGGCGATCACCATCCCGACCAGGTACAAGGCAAACGAAGACATCGTAACCTCCAGGCAATTTGTAATTGTTGATGCCATCAGTCTCGGTCAAAGCCGCAGCGACAGCCGTCGGTGCCAAAAGCAATCCCGTGTCGGCTATCCGCTGATTTGCCTTACGCCAGCGCACCCCTTGGCCGCCACGCAAAAAAAAACACCGCAGCCGTAGCTACGATGTTTTTTTATTCGTTAACAGAACCCCGCTCTGACCAGCTTGGGTAATCACCCCCGATTGCCAAAGCCTACCGTGCGCGGGCGCTGTTATTTAAAACGCCTTAACGCCAACCCCCATTGCTGGTCGAATCAGCCGGGGCCGTAACACCATCGGTGGTGGCCGGGGCCGGAGCGCTCAGACTGTTGTTGCTGTTGTCTTGCTGCATGGTGTCGTTCTGTTGCTGTGTGGCAGCCTGATTCTGCATTTGCTGCTCATCCAGTTTTTGCTGGGCAGCGCTGTAGGTGTAGCTGTCGTTGTTGTTCATGTTGTTGTACGGCGTCATGGCAGCCTGGTCAGTTTGCCACGTGTCCAGACGCGGGGTGTTGTTGTAAAGCCCGGCTTTAAAGCCGCGTTCGCCGTTACCGGCGCCACCGGCACCTTGGCCGCCTTCAGCATAAGAAACACCAGCAACCAGGGTTGCGGCAACGGTACACAGCGTGATGAGAGCCTTTTTCATGGCAGTTCTCCAGATTGGTTGTCACATGAGTGAATGGCCGTTCAGGTCATGGCTGTACTTTAAGCTTGTGCGATCGGCGGCGATGTCGGTGCGGGCTTGCTCTTTGTGTCGGGCGAGTAACGCGGGACCTTGTCAGTGATCACGAAAACCATTGCGCGCAATTACACGCCTTTGTAATCAAACCGCAGTCCCGCCACCCGCGCACCGTATAGGTTTGCTATCAAACGGCCACGCACCACGTAGGACAATGTCATTTGCAATCAGGTTCATACGGCTGTCGGCGGGCTGGCGGGCGTCGGAGGCGCGCTGCCATTGGGGTTGGGCACCATCACGGTGCGATTGGGGTTGGCGATTTCGATACCCAGTTCCTGGAACCGCTTAAACATCCGGCGATTGAATTCGCGCTGTACGCCCCAGCGGCCGCTGTCCGTCGTCGGAATCTGCCCCACCACCGTGATGGTCGCCCCGTCCACCGAATCCACACCCCACAGCTGGAAGTCGCTCAGGATGGCGTCCTTGAACTTGGGATCGTTACGCATGCCGGCGGCGATTTCCGTCAGCGCGGCCGCCACTTTGTCCGGGTCGGTGGGATAAGCCACATTGACCTTGACCGATGCATTACCTAGCCCGCGATTGACGTTGTTGACCGTCGTTACCGAGCTGAACGGAATGATATACAGCGAGCCATCGCCACCGCGCAGGCGTACGGTGCGGATCGACAGTTTTTCCACCGAGCCCGACACCCCGGCTGCGGTCACCCAGTCGCCCACTTCCATCGCGTCTTCCAGCATCAAGAAAATACCGGTGATGAAATCCTGCACCAGCTTTTGCGAACCAAAGCCCAGCGCCACGCCGATAATCGACGCGCCCGCCAGCAACGGTGCGGTATTGATCCCAAGCTGGTTAAGCCCGGTCAGACCAATGATCAGCAGCATCACCATCAACACCGTGGTGCGCAGGATGGGCAGCAAGGTGCGCAGCCGCACCGTGCGCATATGGTCGCCGCGGTCGCTCCACATCTGGATACGGCGATCAACGCTAACGTTGATCACTTCCCAGATCAGCATGGCCAGCAAACTCATGATGCCGATATTGACCGCGGCCGAGAACAAGCGCGGCCCCAGCGTGCCATGGCGCAACCAGCCCAGCACATCAAAGCCCCAGGCTTGCAACAGCGCCAGAATGGTGACGATGCCAACCACCCACGTCACCACCTTCTGCAGCAAGGGGTAATAGTGCTGCGCGCGCTGGCTGACGATGGAAAGCGCATCGCCGTTCTGCTGCAGGGTACGGCCCAACATGCCCAGTCCCACAATCAAGACCACGCGTGCCACGATCAGGATCAGCGCGGTATTGGCAAGGATGTGCACCAGTTTCTGGAAGCCATCGTCCACACCCAGCGCCCAGACAAACCACATCCCGGCAATCAGGCACACGGCAAACACCACCCAGACATCGGCCAGCCAGTTGCGCATCGAGGTCAACGCGCCCTCCTTGCTGCCTTCCGGCGCCCGAATCCAGCTAGCGACCACATGGCGCGAACGTACCACCATCATGATCATGGCCAGATGCGCCAGCAGGCTGAACAGTCGCAGCAAGGCGCGATGGGCTTCGGCACTGAGGCCGGAATCCGCGGCCGCGTCGGCCAAGGCGCCACCAAACACAAACAGGATGACGATGCGACGCAGCCAGACTTCGGCAAAGCGGGCGCTGGCGTCATCCAGCGGCAGCAAACGCAGGCCCGGGGCATGGGGTGCCAGCAGCAAACGCCCTGCCACCATGATGAGCTTGGCGGTAATCCAGGCATTCGACAGCTGCAGGACCAGCGGCCGCACCGGCGCATCCGGATCGACCAGCAAGCTGGTGAGCCCTGCGCTCACCACAAAGAAAGTGAGCACCGGCAACAAGGCCAGCGCCGCCAGCGTCAGCGCCCCCGGCAAACGGCGCAGAAACGCCCAATGCGTGGGCCGGGGTGCTTCTTTGAGCGGCGAGCTGCTTGCGGTGCCGTTGTGGGTCGGGATGATGGGTTCAGTGCTGCTGACCGTTGCGGCGGGTGCATTCAGCGTGACATCGCCGGGATGAGCGGCCGCGTCCGGGTCGGCGGTCGCGGTTGAGGCTGTCGTATCCGTGGGCGTAGCCTTGCCCGCCGCTGCGGCAGCGCGCGCCGCGGCCATATCGGCTTCGCCCGCCAGGAAAGTAATCAAGGTATCGCCAGCCAGAAAACGGCCGCTGGCTTCGGCCGAGGCCAGGCGATGGTCCACCCATGCGCGCAAGGTCAGGCGCGGTTTGCGCAAGCCCCACAACACCAGCGCCTGTATGGCATAGGCCCCCACCAACACCGCCACCAGCCGCCACAAGCCATCGACAAAGGCAGCGCGCCCGGCCGGTGTGCTGATCAGGCTTTCGAACCAGCCGCTGATGGCCGACACCTGCAGCGCGGCATGCGCGGTGTTACGCGCCTCGCGCACGGCGGCTTTAAGCCAGGTTTGCGATTGCACCAGGATTGCGGCGACCAGGCTATTGGAAGTA
This sequence comes from Silvimonas sp. JCM 19000, assembly GCF_054652575.1. Classification (NCBI taxonomy): domain Bacteria; kingdom Pseudomonadati; phylum Pseudomonadota; class Betaproteobacteria; order Neisseriales; family Chitinibacteraceae; genus Silvimonas; species Silvimonas sp. JCM 19000. Next base: position 3,417 of record NZ_BAAIHC010000024.1, read on the forward strand.
AACGCGCTCGCCTTGGCCGGGGCCGATGCGGCCACCGCCGAGGCCGAAGCCGCCGCCGGTGCCGAGGCCACCGCCGAAGCATCGACCACCACGCCCGCCTTGGCGACCGTGCGCAAGGTGGCCATCACCTCATTGCGCTTTCGATCATCTGACAACACCTCCAGCGCCTGGCGCGCTTCGGCCGGCGTAAGCTGGTCGGCGGCGGATGCCGAAGTGGGAACGGGCGCTTTGGCAGGACGGGCCTGCGCGGACAGCGCGGTTACGGCAAACAGCAAGGGCAGCAGGAATCGGCGCATGGTTTTGGGGGCTGGGCTCTGACAAGACGGTTATAGGAAAAGGTACGTGGCTTGTCGGTATTTGATGAGTCGGCAACAACGGATAGCCATGTAGGCCATAGAACCACGCCGTCCGTCCCGGCGCGGGGCAGTCCAACGTCGTTGTCTTAGCCAGAACCTATAGCCCGCAGCGGTAAAAATTGATTTCACCGTGCCGGTGCGGAGGTGCAGAATTGCTTTCGGCCCTGTCAGGCAAGCTCTCTGCAACAGACACCAACATCAGGAGGTTCATCATGGATATTCATCTGGGTATTTCTGAGCAAGACCGCAAAGCCATCGCCGACGGCTTATCCCGTTTGCTGGCCGACACCTACACGCTGTATCTGCAGACGCATAATTTTCACTGGAACGTCACCGGGCCGATGTTCAACACGCTGCATGTGATGTTCGAGACCCAATACAACGAACTGGCGCTGGCAACCGATCTGATTGCCGAACGCATCCGCGCCCTCGGTTTTCCTGCCCCCGGCACCTATGGCAAGTTTGCCGCCCTCACCCGCGTTGAGGCGGTGGAAGGCATTCCGGAAGCCACCGAAATGATCCGCATCCTGCTCAAAGGCCAGGAAACCGTGGTCACCACGGCGCGCGGTTTACTGGATAAGGTGGGTGAAGTAAACGACCAGGCCACCGATGATCTGCTGACGCAACGGCTGCAAGTGCATGAAAAGACGGCGTGGATGCTGCGCGCGCTGTTGCAATAACGCAGGAATGCTGTGGAGCATGCGTGCCGCGGCGGGTAGGGCAGATTTGCTTAGCGCCTTGATGCCCGCCTGCTGTCATCAATAAAAAACCCGGCCCAGTTTGCACTGGCCGGGTTTTTTGCGGGCGCCTGAAATGATTACAGCTGGCGCTGCTGCAAGGCGTCGCGGATCTCGCGCAGCAGTTTCACGTCTTCTGGCTCAGCCGCCACCGGGGCGGGTTTGGCTTCTTCTTTGTGTTTGAGGTTATTGATGCCTTTGACGATCAGGAACACCGCAAACGCCACAATCAAGAAACTGATCGCCACATTCAGAAACTGACCATAGTTCAATGTCACGGCACCGGCTTTTTGCGCCGCTTCCAGCGTCGGATACGGGCCCGGCACCTTGTCGCTTTGCTTCAGCAGCACATACAGATTGGCAAAATCGACCTTGCCCAGCAGCAGCCCGATCGGCGGCATGATGATGTCTTTGACCAGCGAATCCACGATCTTGCCAAAGGCCGCGCCGATGATCACGCCGACCGCGAGGTCGACCACATTGCCGCGCATGGCGAATTCTTTGAATTCCTTGAACATGTAAACCGCTCCGTTAGTTGGCTGAAAGGTTGCGAACAGGTTATTCATCCGGTCCGCAGCCTGTCAATGCAGAACTGCAAGCCCTGCCCCGCTTAACGCGGTTTGTTGCGCGGCGTGCGAGCACCGGTTTTGCTGGTGTTGCGTGCCACCGAACGCCCGCCCACACGCGGCTTGGCTGCGGGTTTGGCCGCAGCCGGCTTGGCCGCCACCGGTTTGGCCACGGCCTTGGCGGCCGGTCGCGCTTTGCTACCGGTATTCGGTTCGGTGGTCTTGCGCGCCGACACCGGCGCCTTGGGACGGCCCAGGTAGCAAGTAATCTCTTCGCGATCGTGATACAGATGGCGCGCGGTCAGCACGTAATGCACGTCGGCACGGTCCATCGCGGCTTCGATAATGCCAAAGCATTTTTCGATTTCGGCCCAGCGCTTTTTCATCGGCAACTTCAGATTGAACACTGCGTGCCGCGCCATACCATTGGCCAGCCATTTGCTGATCAGCTCGGCAATCCGTGCCGGTTGTTCGATCATGTCGCAGACCAGCCAGTCCACCGGATGTTGTGGCTTGTAGCGGAATCCGTCTTCGCGCAGATGTTTGACGTGCGGATGGATCGCCATATCGCCCTTCATCGGGCCGTTATCGATGGCGAAAACTTTGAGGCCGCGCGCCACCAGCTGATAAGTCCAGCCGCCGGGCGCAGCGCCCAGATCAACCCCGGTCATGCCCGGCTTGAGCAGCGAATCGGCATCCGGCACCAGCGTCATGAAGGCTTCGGACAGTTTGAGCGTGGAACGGCTCGGCGCTTCGGTCGGCATGCGCACCCGGGCAATGCCCATCGGCCATGGGTTGGAATGGCGCGGGTCGGTGGTGCCGATGATCGCGCGCGTCATGCTGGAGAAAAACACATGCAGCCGATACGGCGCGCGTTCATTCAACAGGTTCATTTCGGCCAGCGCGGTACCCAGCACATCGCCAAAGCGGCGGCAGAAACCGGACAGCGGTTTGCCTTCGTCGCTGTCTGGATGTTCCAGCCACAAATCATTGAACGGCCCGGCCCCGCTGGCTTGCAGCGCTTCCAGAATCGGGCCGAGACGGTCTTTCTCGCCCAGCTCGATATCGGCCATGACCCGGATGGTCTGACGCGCAAAGATGGTCTCATTGGCGCGTGGCACATTGGGGTTTTCATGGTCGCCGGCCTTGCCTGGCTTGAATAACACATAGCCCGGCGCGCTTTCCCAGCCGCCCGTTTGCCCGGTGCGGGCTTCCCATTCGTGGCGGACGTCGTTTTCGAAACCGGCCCGGCAATAAAACAGCAGTGCGTTGCGCATTGCGGTGATGCTCTGAAAAAACAAAAGCGAAGGATACAGCAAGTCCCTCATCCCGCCGAACGCCTGTCGCTGCCCGCTGCCGTTGATCGCCCAGCGGCTGGCCGGATGCATCCAGCCCCGGCCCGGCTGCGTATGAAGCCAACGACCCGGTTCAGCCGGCAATAACCAGCGCAGGAACAGGCAGGATGCAGCATTCATTTGGCTCCGACCCACAGCGCGCCGCAGCATGGGGCGCCGCTCCCCCGGCAGGCCCCGCCAGCACGCGGCCGCGGCGTGTTGCCGTGGTTGGCGCAGGCATAGCGGGGCTGGCCAGCGCCCTGCTGCTGCAACGGCGCGGGCATCAGGTCACGGTGTATGAAGCGGCCAACGTGCTGGGCGGGCATGCGCACACGGTGGACGTGCGGCTGGATGGCTGGACTTACCCGGTCGACACCGGGTTCGGCGTATTTGAGGCGCGCAGCAGCCCCAACCTCGCCGCCTTCCTCGACGCGCTCGGGGTGCAGACGGTGCACAGCGACCGCTCGCTGGGTGTATCGCTCGATGCGGGCGCGCTGGAATGGTCGACCACCGATGTGTTGTCGCTGTTTGCGCAACGGCGCAACCTGGCTTCGCCGCGCTTTTTGCAGATGCTGCGCCAGTTGCTGCGGTTTGATGCCGAGGCCGAGGCGCAACTGGCACCCTGCGCTGCACGCGGCACCACCTTGGGCGAACTGCTGGATCAGGGCGGCTACGGCGCGGCCTTGCGCGACTGGCACTTGTTGCCGCTGGCGGCGACGCGCTGGCATTGCTCGCTGGCGGCTGCGGCGCAAATTCCGGCCGCGCGCTTTTTGCGGCTGTGCCAGCAGCAAGGCTTGCTGCGCATTAACGACCGGCCGCAATGGCGTACCGTGGCGGGTGGGGCGCGCGAATACATCTTCCGCATCGATCAGGAATTACAGGATGTGCGCCGCTGCAGCCCGGTGCGCGCCATCCATCGCTCGGAGTTCGGTGTCACCGTCGTCAGCGGGCCCGAGGCAGAACAGTTTGATGAAGTCATCCTCGCCACGCCCGCCGCCACCAGCCTGCGTTTGTTGCAACAGCCGGACGCGCAAGAGCGTGCCGTGTTGGCGGCCTTCCAGGTACAGCACAATGTGGCCGTGCTGCATACCGACACCCGCTTGCTGCCGCAGCGGCGCAGTGTCTGGTCGGCCTGCAATTATCTGGGCGGCAGAGACGTCGCGCAGGATCAGCCGGTCAGCGTCAGTTATCTGCTGAATCAAATGCAGCCCTTGCCATTCCGCACGCCGGTGATCCTGACGCTCAACCCGCGCAGCGCCCCGGCCGAAGCATTGACGCTGGGCCAGTTTGGCAGCGCCCAGCCGCTACTCGATCACGCAGCGCTGCAAGCGCAACAAGCACTGCAGCCCTTGCAAGGGCGCAATCGCGTCTGGTTTGCCGGGGCGTGGACGGGTCTGGGTTTGCACGAAGACGGTCTGCATTCCGCGCTGGAGGTGGCTGCCGCGTTTGATGCGCTGCCGCCGTGGGCCACGCTGCAGGCAGCGCCGCTGGCCGAAATCATGGCCAGTCTGCAGCAGCGACCACGCTAAAGCGCGACCTCGGTCAACCCGGCGATGCAGTGCCTTTGCGGCGCCGACCACGCCGTCCGTCGCGGTCAGGTGAGGCATGGCCCACCCGGCGCGCCGCACTCTTCCTACAGCAAACTCAGGAGCTGGCGGATCGGCTAGTCCCGGCCACACGCCTAAAGTGGGAACCGTTGCAAGGCCATGTTGGCCACCGTTCAAAACGGCACATTACAAGGAGCTCGATCATGAACAAGGCACAAGTGGAAGGTCGCAAGGAACAAGTTAAAGGCACCGTGAAGGAAGTTGCCGGCAAGATCACCGGTAACACCGCCAAGGAAGTCGCTGGCAAGGTACAAAAGAATGCCGGCAAGGCGGAAGCGAATGTGGGTGATGCAGTGAATGAGCTGGACAAGACCAGCACCACCCGTCGCCACTAAGCGCCCTACCCGTCAGGGTTTTCCTGACTGGTCAATAAAAAGCGATGCCTTGTGCATCGCTTTTTGTTTGTGCGGCGCCGGGCTTGGCAAACGCCTGAATACACAGGCAAACTGCCGCGCAGGGCAGCCACCGCACCGGAGCATCGACACATGCTGAATCATCGCCACGCATTTCTTGTTTGTTTACCGTTACTGTCAGCACTATTACTGACGGGCTGTGAGCGTAAAGACCCGCCGGTCAAGATTGATCAGGGCGGTGCCGAGGCCATGGATAAGGCCAAGGCCATCAGCGAAGGTGTGCAAAAACAAGACGATCAAACCAACAAGAACATCGACCAGCAAAGCAAATAGCCGGGCAATATTTGCATTTGCACGCATTGCTGCCGTCCAACTGCAGACCATGCATCTGGCATAACGGCTGCTACGCTAGGAAAGGAACTCCCTCCTTGTGCAGGATAGCGTGTGCCCGCCACAGCCCAACCCGCCCCATCCACCGCCGCCGTGTCGCCTGGATTTCTGCACGGTTTGTCGCAACTCGATCGCCTGCGGCTGGCGCCCGCCACCGCCCTCGGCCTGACCCTGCTATTAGCGCTGGCGCTGCTGCTGCCGCTGCTGGCGGCCAGTTGGGTGGCCGAACTGGCCGTGCAAGCGCGCGAACGCGATGCCTTGGCGGATTACGCCGAACGCGGTTTGCAGAATTTCGAGACGGTGATGACCAACGTCGGCGAGGCGCTGGACCTGTTGCAACAACATCACGACGTGCCATGTAGCCCGGCCTGGCAAGAAACCGCCCGCCACGCCGTGGTGCGCTTCCGCTATGTGCAGGTGGCGCTGGCCATCAGCCCCGATCCCGCCCATGTGCTGCTGTGTGACTCCATGGCCACCACCTTTATCGCCCCACCGCGCCTGGGCAAGCCCGACTGGCACGGCCCGCGTTACAACGCCTGGATCAGCGTGCCCGATCCGCAAGGCGCGGGGCGCCAGATGATCGTGCTGGCGCAGGGGCAGAACGCCGTATTGATCGATCCGGAATCAATGATCGATGTGGTGAGCGACCGCAGTTCTTATTCGCTTGGCGTGGTCGGCGTTACCCACGGCGCGGTGATCGCCGCCTGGCCTTATGCCAATCGCGAGGCCTTGCGGCAAAGCTATTTTCAGCCCGGCGTTGCGCTGCAAGACGGCCGTTTTCATGTGGTGGCGCGCTCAAACAAGCTGCCGGTGGCGGTGATTGCCAGCGAGCCAGAGGATGACATCCTCGACCGCTGGACACTGGCTTTGCGCTATTGGTTGCCCGCCGGGCTGGTCTCGGGCGTGCTGGTGGCGTGGGTTTTTTTACGCGCGGTGCGCCGTCATCTGTCGTTTGAAGGCCAGTTGCGCCAGGCCGTGGCGCAGCGGCGCTTTGAAGTGCATTACCAACCTATTGTCGATTTGCTTAGCCGCCGCTGTGTCGGCGCCGAGGCACTGGTGCGCTGGCGGCAAAGCAGTGGCCAGTTGGTACGGCCGGATCTGTTTATCCCCTTAGCCGAGGAAATCGGCCTGATCCAGGCCCTGACCGATCAAGTGCTGGAAACCGTGATCAGCGAAATGGGCACCACGCTGGCGGCCAATCCGGCGCTGTATATCTCGATCAATGTGGCGGCGGTCGATCTGGCCGGGCGGCGCTTTGTCGACAAGCTGGCGGCCGAAATGCAGCAAGTCGGTTTTTCCCCGCAGCAGATTGCCATCGAAGCCACCGAACGCGGCTTTATGCATGCCGATACCGCCAACGAAATCATCCAGGCGCTGCGCAGCGCGGGCCATCCGGTGCTGATTGACGACTTTGGCACCGGCTATTCCGGCTTGTCGTATCTGCAGCATTTTCGGGTCGATACGCTCAAGATCGACAAAGCATTTGTCGACACCGTGGGCACCGAAGCCGCCTCGGCCAGCGTGGCGCCGCATATCGTCGAGATGGGCCATACGCTGCAGCTCAAGCTGGTTGCCGAAGGCGTCGAAACCGAAGAACAGGCCGTGTGGCTGGCGGCGCGCGGCGTGCAGTGTGGCCAGGGCTGGCTGTTTGCCCGCGCCATGCCACGCGACGATTTTCTGGCGTGGCTGGCCGAGCTGTAGTCGCTGGCAGCGTTATTGATAGGTAAAGGTGAAGGTGGACTTGGCCACCACTGAGCCGGGCCGTGGCGCGGTGCCCACCGTGGTTTGCTGCAGCCATGCCTCCACGCCAAAGCTGGCAGTGCGCGCGGCGCTGTTATAGCTGACCGTGGCAAAATCACCCAGCCGCATGCCGCTTTGTGCTGCCTGCACATACACCGCGCGGTTGCTTTTCAACTGCACCGCCACCCCGGTGGCGCTGCCGCTGTTTTTAAGCCAGTTGTTGATGTTGCCGGAGTCTGAGGTTTGCGCCGTGGTCACCATCAGCGTGCTCACATCACTGCTATCGCAATCGCGCAACACGATGGTGCCGGTGCGCGAAGCATGGCTCCAGCCGCCGCCCGTGAAGGCGGTACTCACATCCACATTGCCAAAACCGAGGTTGACACTGGTGGTGCTGCTGTCCACCTGGCAGGTGTTTTTGATAATGGTGGCCGAGATATTGATGTCGGCGGTGTTACCGGCCAGGGCCACCGGAGCCAGCACGGCCAGGGTCAGAGGGTAAGCAAAGCGGCTAAGGTGCATATCGTTCTCGCAATCATGAGGTGGGGTTACTGGTAACTGAACTCGAGCAACAAAGCGTGCTCCACGCTGCCGGGGCTAACGGCGGCGGGCGTGGCCTGGACCAGATTGGCCTTGAGCAAAATGCGCGCAACGCCGGGGTCTTCATAAATCGGCGTCGCCACGCTGTAGAGCGCAGTCGGGTTGCGCGTATCGGCCACCGAGGTCTGGGTGCTGGCAAACACCACATTCAGCCCGATGCCACCGGCGCTGCCTTTATTGGCCAGCAGGCGCGGCGCGCCGACATAGGGCAGGTAACTGGTTTTGACCGACATGGTTTCCAGACCGCCCACGCCGCATTGCCGGAAAGTGAGCGTCACGTCCTTGACGCCTGGCCCCTGATTAACGCCAGCAAAGTCAGCCAGCAACCAGGTGCCAAGGGCAATCGAACGGCGCGCATCGGCGGTGCTGATCATGCAGGTGGCACGGATCAGTTCGGCGCTGGCGGTGACTTCGGTCTCGTTGGCCGCTGGCACCGTGGCGGCGGCGAGCAGCGCGCCGCAGCCAATAAGCCAGGCCATCCCTGCCCTAGTCGTAGCGTACATACACCACCACCCTTGCCCGCACAAAGCCAGCCGTAACCTGATTGGCCGTTTGCACATAGCGGGCATGAAACCCATAAGTCTGGTCGGCCGTGGGGGCAAATCTGACGTCGGAACTGCCGTCGGCATTAAGCACATTGCGCCCGTCATCGGTAAACAAGGCCACACCGGCGCCATATGCGGGCAACAAGGTCGCCACATTGGCAAACCACTGCAACTGCCCCTGCAGCCGTACATTGTTTTCCGGCTGAAATTCAAAATGGATGGCTTGCACCAGGCCGTCACAGTCGCGCAGCGTGAGCTGGAACGGCGTATCCGCCACCAGGCTGCCGCGACCTTTGAACATGCCACGTGGCATACGCGCCAGCCGTACGAATTGTTCCGTCGAAGCCGGGCTGAGCTGGCAGGTGCCGCGATGGACTTGCCCGGTAAATTCCAGCTGGCTACTGCTTTCACCCGCCGCCCAGGCGGGCGCGCCGCACACCAGTAGTAGCAGGCCAAGGGCATGGATTATTCGCATCGCACTTGCTCCAGCATCAGCGGCACCGGCCGCGCGGTGGCTGCGGGCGGCAAGGCATAGCTCAGCGTGCATTGCCGCTCCACGCTATCGCCCCACTGCACCTTGAGTCGGCCCGCCGCTGCAATGCCACGGGTATACGCGCGGCCCCCCTGCCCCATCACGCCGACGCTATTGCCTTGTTCGTCAAAAATCTCAGCGCCGAGCGGAATCACGGCCGCACCCGCATCGCGCACAATATTCAGCGTGACCGAACGGCCCAGGTCAGTTTCAAAGCGCAACAACAAGACGGCACCGGCGCGTGGCACCACGGCAGCGCTGCTGCTTTTCAGTTCGATATCGTCGCTGATGCCTTGCGGATCGAGCGCCACTTCATTGCTGCGATAGGGATTGAGATTGGGCATGATGGCGCGGCCAAAGCCATCAATCCGCGCGCCGCCGCCATTCACCAGTACCGCGCCCGCCGCGCCATCGGCTTCGACTATGGCGATGGCGCTATCGGCCTGCAGCGGCGGCCCCAGCACTACCCCGTTGCGATACGCCACCAGCGCGCCCGATGCGCCGAGTGAGGCCTGGCGCGCTTCGCTGCCCTGGCTGAGCGAGGCATTGAGCGTGCCGTAGCGCGTGGCATAGCTGGAATAAGCACCCAGTTCATTATTGCCTTGCACACCATGGTTGGAATGACCGTTCAGGCCGTAACTGAAATCGCCTTGCGCGCCGGAGGTACTGGCACCAAGGTTGCGGTGACCATCGCTGCTGCGGGCAAAGGTGGCCGAGACCGAATTGAAGGCGGGTTTATCCGTGCCGCCCCCAAACGGCAGCGACAGATTGACGAACACTTGCGTGGTGGCGCGTTCGGCATCGGCCGGTTGATAGCGTTGCAGACTGGCGCTGTAACTGAGCATGCGCCAGGTGTTGGAATAGCCGATCTGGTATTGCAGATCCGCCTGCGGCTGGTCCCAGTAGTTCTGGTGGCTGGCCGTGATATAGGCGGAGCCATAGGGCGGCGGCAAGGTCTGGTTGAGCGACACCTGAGCCCGGCTACGTACCCGCGCCACGCTGGCCGCACTGCCGCGCGCGCCATTCTGGATGGCGACCTCGGCATCGCGCAGGCTGTAATAACCGGCGGTGTTGTAGCGATAAGCCGCCAATGTCAGATCGGTCTGCGTACCGGGTAAGGTCTTGCTGTAACTGGCGCGCCAGCTGGCGCCGTCTGCTTCATCACGCGGCAAGGTGGTACGGCTTTGCGTTACGTCCAGTGCCAGCGCGCCCCACGCGGTATTAAAGGCTGCGCCTAACAACGTGGCGTGATAGCGGTCGCTGACAGCCACGCCCGCGTAGCCGGTCAGCATATTGTTGATGCCGTATTGCCACGTGCCCTGCACCACAGCGGGGTGCCGCGTGGTGGCGTTGTCGTCCAGTTGGCCCAGCGCAAAACTGAAACGGCTCTGCCCCGGTCGCAACAACTGCGCCACCGCAGCATAGGGCACGCTGAATTTTTTTTCGCTGCCATCTGCTTCGGTCACCGTCACATCCAGATCGCCGCCATAACCCGTGGCATACAAATCTTCAAACGCAAACGGCCCCGGCGCGACCGTCGTCTGGTAAAGCAGATTGCCGTTCTGCGTTACGCTGACGCGGGCATTCGTGGTGGCTACGCCACGGACCACCGGTGCAAAACCTTTTTCGGTATCGCCCAGCATGCGGTCATCGCTGCCCAGGCGCAGCCCGACCAGACCATAGGCATCAAACAGTTGGCCATCGGTGTACAGCTGGCCCAGCGTTAATTGCGCCTGCCAGCGCGTGACGTCGTGCTGCGCCCAGGTTTCCAGCGATTGGTAGCGGGTAGGCGCGTCGCCGCTTCGGTTCAGGGCCGAGCGATAGCGTAATCGCCAGCCGCCCACGTTAAAGCCACTGAGCAAGCTTAACCACGCGCTGCGGGTGGCGGCGTCGCTGCCGTCGGTGCGATAAAGGTTGAGATCATATTGCACGGTGGCTGCGGTAATGCCTTCATCCCAGCGCGCCGGATTGACCACGCCCGGGCGTTCACGCTGCAGATACAACTGCGGCACGCTCAGTTCCAGCCTTTGTTCGTTCACGTCAAAGCGGGCGCGGGCGCCCGCCAGCTGCGCCAGCGTGGCGCAGTCATCCAGCGGGCCGCTGGCCACGTCGGGCGTCAGGGTGGGCGGCGTGATGCCCAGGCTTTGCAACAAGGCCGCACCGAGGCAGGGCTGCGCTTCGCGGGCAGCGGCTGCGCGTTTGAAAGTGATGGCCTGTTTGCCCATGGCATTGCCGTTGAGCAAGACCTCCACCGTCAGATTGCCCTGCGGCATGGGATTGCCGCGCGCATAACGCGATAAATCGATCATGGCGCCAGAAACAAATGAATCATCAAATTCAATATTCTCATTTTCGATTGCTGGCTCGGCCATTTCAGTCGGCGCGTCCACTGTCTGATCCGCCAGCACGCGTGTTATTGCAAAAGCCAGCAATAAAAGAATGAGGCGCGCATTTATTTTTGCCATGACCCATCCCGGCCCGCTGGCCCTGGTTTTGTTTTTAATAAATGACGGATTTCATTGCATCACCGCGCCCGGTTTTAATGGGACGGACAATTTAATTCGTCTATTTTTTCAGCAGATTGCAATTCGATAAGCGCTTTGAATTCTTCTATTCAAGCAGGGTTTGTCCATCCACCACGCCACCGAAATCATTTATAAAGTGGTAATCAATCGTCACCGGCCCGGCCGGTTTGCCTTTCAGGCCTTTCAGCGCAAATTGCTTTTGACTGTGCGGGGCCACCATGCCGGCTTCTGCGTTGGCCTTTGTGCCCGCGGCGCTCACATCGATGCCTGCCAGTGACACATGAAACGGCGATGGATTGGCAACCTGCAGCATTACTGCATGCGGGTCAGCCGGGTCGGTCTGCAATTGCCACGTCAGCAGCGCGGGTGCAGCGCTGGCCTCGCCGACCAGACCCACCGGGCGAAAGAACAATTTGATGCGCGTGCGAAACGCCAGCTGCAGGGTATTGGCGTCGTCGCCCGTCGCTTTGCTCTTGGGCGGCACCTCCAGCACGTTAAGCCAGAACAGCGATTCACGATCTGTCGGCAGCGCTTCCTGGGTATAGGCAATACGCAGACTCTGGCCCTTGCCCGCATCCAGTCGCGCCACGGGCGGTGTCAGCGTAAACGGCACTTTGATCTCTTCCGGACGTTGCTCGGCGGCGCCATCATCAATCCACGATTGCGCCAGCAGCGGGCGTTTGCCGCCATTGGTCAGGCGTACCGTAATTTCCCTGTCCTTGCCGTTGTAGACCGCGCGGGTGCCGGAAATCACCACATCCGCCGTGGCCGCCAGCGCCGCGCACAGCGCGACAAAGCACAGCACAAGCTTGTTGAACATTTGCATACCAGGGGCTCCTGCCTCCCGAGCGCGTCGGGAGGATCGCTCAGCAATCAGCCTGCCGCTTAGTCGTAGGCCAGGGTGTAGACGGCACTGGTGGCGATCGTGCCTTCGGTGTGTGCGCCGGTACTTTTGTAGCGCGTAACAAAATGCAGATTGGCCTTTTTATTGGTGTCGATCTTTTTGGTAATGACCGAGGACGGATCGCCCACTGCCACTTTTTTGACCACACCGGCTTCCTCGTTGTACAGCGCCACCTGGATGTTCTGCGCCGACAACGCCGTCAGCGACGGCCGCAGATTATTGGTGGCCAGATCGGCCAGGTTGGGATTACCGGCCATAAACGAGGCATATACATTGGTTTTGGCGCAGTTGCTGATACTGATATCAAAACTGCCCATATCCGCCGATTCGGCATTGGCCGCTAATTTGGCTACCGGCATGGTGCGCATGGCAACCAAAGCATCCGGGCCACCGCTATTGGTGGCAACCGTGCATGTTTCATTGGTGAGCGCGCCGTCAATATTAATGCGGCCAGTATCAGCGTATGCATAAGTGGCAATGCCGGATAGAAACAGCATTGCGCCTGCCATCTTTGACTTTTTCATGTTGTGAACCTTAAGCGGGTTAATTCAAACGGATAAAAACCGAGTCCGGCGCGCTGCGGCAAAATGAATTCAAAGCGTGTAACGGGATCGGCTGCACAGTATTGCCAAAGCGCGCGCCGGGCAGAATAGGAACAGTCTCACTGGATTTGTTTGGCCTATGTGCTGGCACCTGGCTACTGGCAATAATCCGGGCGTTGCGGCTGGTCCTAAAAGTAGGAGAAGGTCATGACCAGCTTGCCGGTCATATTGCCGCCCTTGACGGTCTGGCCAACCTGCACCACGCGTACATGCCATTGCACCACCAGGCGGTCGGGCTTGCCTTTGCTCCCCACCCGCACCAGTTGCGTGCGCTTGTCCAGCGCAAACGGCTTGGTGCCGCTGCTATCCATCAGCTGGAACATCAGCCCCGCCGTGCCGCCCCCTGCAACCGGCGGAAACATACCGCTTGGTGCGCTATAGGCATCGGTGCTGGATTTGGCCTGAACATGCACCAGCGCACCGTCACACTGACTCAGCGTCACCGCAAACGGCTTGGCAGGAGAGGCGTTACCCGGCGCCCGAAACGTGGTCGCCAGCGGAAAGGTGCCGATGCTGAAGCTCTGTTTGACGCTGCTGCTATCGACCGTGCAGGTGGGCACATGGGGCGCCTCAACCACGACATTGATACGCACATTGGGGCCACGGCGGGTGTCGATCACCTGCCCCAATCCAGCGGGAGTGGTATATCCGAGCGTCCACATCCGGCGATACAGCGAGCCGCTCTGGACCGGGCCGGTGACCACCAGTTGATAGCGTGCGGTATGTGTGCGACTAAACTGTCCGGGATCACGGACGTCGATATCGGCGCAGCCGCGCGGCAGCAGCCCCCAGTTCGACCCGGTGTTTTCGATATTGCCGCCCGGGTTGACCAACTGCAGGCCGATGCCAGGGATGCCGGTGATCAAGGGCACCGTACCGGGCATCGGGCTGGCCGTATACAGTGCAAAGCCATCATTCCTGAAGCAGGCCCAAATGTAGGCACTGAGATCGCTGCTATTGGTGTTGCAGGTGTAGCTATAGCTGGCGCGGGCGGTCGCCACCACTTCACGCGGCTGGGCCGTGGTCGGCACCGTCACCGTGCCAAAATCGATGTCATTAAAACTGTTCAGGCTGCAGACGCCCCCCGCGCTCCACGCCATGCCCGGCAGCAGCAGCGCGGCAGCTGACACGGCGCGCCCAAGCGGGCCGTCGCAGCGTGGCAGCCGGTTTAACAAAATGGATAAGGGCATGGCGGCAAACTCGTGACAGTGGGCGAAGCGCTGACCATAAGTGGCCGCCTTCGCCAGCGACTATCGGAGTTTTCTCGGCGCTCAGGCCACGCCGCGACCGAGCAAGTCGGCGCTCTGGCTGGCCAGATCGCGGATCGCCGCCAGATCTGATGCACTCAGGGACAGCGCGCGCCGATCGGTGGCCGCTGCGCTGGCCTTGTGCTCCAGCGCCGCCGCCAGCTGCGCCAGCGCCACTGCGCCCATGGTGCCAGCCATGCCTTTGAGCGCATGCAGCGTGGCGGCCGCCGCAACCAGATCGCCCATGGCGACCTGGCGCTCCAGTTCGGCCTGCATGCGCTGGCATTCCGCCGGGAACAAGGCCAGCGCGGCGCGATACACCTCGATCTGCCCCCCAAAGCGCTGCGCCAGCGCATCAAACGGCTCAATCAAGGCGTCTGCCGCATTGGCGGACGCGGGCGCGGTTGCGCTCGCGATAGGCGCGCCGGTGAGCGCCAGCACTTTCTGCACCACTTCTTCCATATCGATGGGCTTGCCGACATGGCCATTCATGCCCGCCGCCAGGCAGGCTTGCTGATCGGCCTCGGACACGTTGGCGGTCATGGCCAGTATGGGCAAATGCGCCCCGCGCGCATCGGCGCGGATACGGCGCGTGGCGGTCAGGCCGTCGATATCGGGCATCTGCACATCCATGATGACCAGGTCGTACAACGCGTGCCGCGTCAGCGCCATCTCCACGCCTTGCAAACCGCCTTCCGCCAGTTCCACTTCGGCGCCTTCATAACGCAGCAATTCAAAGGCGACCTGGCGATTAAGCGCGTTATCTTCAACCACCAGGATATTGAGGCCCGTCAGCCGCTCCGGTGCTAGCACCGGCGTGGGTAAAGCCACCGGGGCCACCGACTGCGCCATGGCATGCTCGATGGCGTCGATCAATTGTTGCGGCGTGACCGGTTTGGACAAAAACGCCAGGAAGGGGGCATCGCCTTGATGCGTGAGGTCACCCAGCACCTCGCGACCATAGGCAGTCACCATCACCACCACCGGCGGTTTGGCATGCGCGGTGTGGATGGCCGTGGCCGCCTGCAAGCCATCGATACCCGGCATGCGCCAGTCCATCAACACCACGTCATACGGCCGCTGTTGCTCGCGGGCTGCCTGCACCCGGTCTATGGCTTGCCGCCCGCTACCCACATAATCGGCATGCCAGCCTATGGTCTCGACCGTGTTGACCAGGATTTCACCCACCGTGGGCAAATCGTCCACGATAAGCACACGCAAATTTGGGGTGCCGCGCGCGCTGGCGATGGGCACATCGTTAGCCACTTCAAATGCCAGATCAAACCAGAAGCGACTGCCCTCACCGACCGTGCTGCTTACCTGTAACTCGCCCCCCATCAAATCGACCAGCTTCTTGCTGATGGCCAGGCCCAGCCCGGTGCCGCCGTAGCGGCGCGTGGTCGAGGCCTCGGCCTGGGTAAAGCCATCAAAAATCCGCTGCAAATGATCGGGCTCGATGCCGATGCCGGTATCGCGCACGCTAAAGCGCAAATTAATGCGCTGCGCGCTACGCGCCAGCACCTCGATGCCCAGCACCACAATGCCGGTATCGGTGAACTTGAGGGCGTTGCCTGCCAGATTGATCAGGATTTGCTGCAAGCGCAGCTGGTCACCGCGCACCATGGCAGGCAGCGTCGGCGGCAACTGGTACATCACTTCGACGTTTTTATTGCCGTAGCTACCCGACAGAATCACGGCCAGATCGCGCAGCAATTCTTCCAGCTCAAACGGATGGAGATCGAGTTGCAGTTTGCCCGCATCGATTTTGGAAAAATCCAGAATGTCGTTCAGCAAGCCCAGCAGCGACGTGGCGGCGGTCTGCGCCTTGCTGGCGTAATCCAGCTGGCGTGCGTCCAGCTCGGTCTGGCGCATCAGTTGCAACATCCCCAGCACGGCGTTCATCGGCGTGCGGATTTCGTGGCTCATATTGGCCAGAAACTGGCTCTTGGCCACGCTGGCGGTTTCGGCCATCTCACGCGCCTGGCGCAAGCCGGTTTCAAATTCCAGGCGACGGCTGATGTCCTGCGCGATGCCCAGGTAGCCGGTGATATTGTTGTGCTCGTCGCGGATGGAGGTCACCGTGATCGACACCGGCACATGGCTGCCGTCGCGGCGCACATAGGTCCACTCGGTGTCATCGTTGCGCCCTTCCATCACGATCAGCGTGCGCACGCCAGGCAAGGGAATGCCGAGTTCAAGCTCGTATTTATGCCGCCGCAGCGCAATTTCTTCGGGCAAATGCAGCAATTCCGGCGTGCTCTTGCCGACCAGCTCTTCGGCGCGGTAGCCCAACATGCGCTCGGCGCCTTCATTGAATACGGTGATGATGCCGTTGAGGTCGGTGGCGATGATCGAGTAATCCGACGCGGCGCGCAGCACGCTGCCAAGCAGGCCGTTCAGGCGATCGACTTCCATATTGCTGAGTTTGCGGTCGGTCACATCCACCCGCAGCGCCACATAGCGCTCGATGACACCATCGGCATCGGCGTACGGCGCAATCACCGTATTAAACCAGCGTAAAGAACCATCTTTGGCCCGATTACAGATCTCGCCGCGCCAAGCCTGGCCATGCGAAATGCTGTGCCATAGCCCGGCCCAGAAGCCGGCCGGATGCACGCCGGAATTAAATATGCTGTGCGGCTGCCCCAGCAATTCCTGACGGGTATAGCCGCTGGCCTGGCAGAGCCGCTCGTTGACTTCCAGAATGCGGCCGTCGCGATCGCTCACCGAATACAACATCTGTTCATTGATGGTCTGGAACAGCACATTGCGCTCACGCAGCGCCGTGGCCAGTTCTTCGGTACGGGCGCTGACCTGGGCCTCGAGATTGGCGTTGAGTTCGTTGATTTGCGCCTGCGCTGCTTTTTGTTCGCCAATATCGCGCACGGTTTTGGAGATGCCGATGATCACGCCATCGGCATCACGCACGGGCGACAGCGAGATCGACACATCCAGCATGCGACCGTCGCGATGGCGGCGCACGGTCTCGAAGGCGGGAATGGCCTCACCAGCCACCACGCGCTGCTGGATCAGCTTTTCTTGCTCTTCTTGCTCGGCCAGGCGCTCAGGCAAATTACGCCCGATGGCTTCGCTGGCGTGGTAGCCAAACAAGCGTTCGGCCCCCTGGTTCCAGCTGGTGACCGTGCCATCGAGCGCCTTGCCGATGATGGCGTCGATCGAGCTTTCCACGATGGCGGCGCGGCGTGCTTGTTCGGAGCGCAACAAGGACTTGCGCTGCCGGCTTTGCGTCAAGGTCCAGATCAACACGCCTTTGAGGATGGATAACATCACCCCGATCAGGACGACCCACTCCGGCGCAAACAGATTCAGCCCTTCGGCAAATGTCGGGTAAACATGCAGCGCCAGCTTCCATTGGCGGCCATAAAACCCTTGCTGTAAATCCAGCGTTGCGGTTTCGGCCCCTACGCCTTCGGCCAGCGGCGTGCGATAAAACGGCGCCGCCTGCGCCGACTGCGTGATATCGCTGACCACCAGTTGCGCGGCATGCGGGTCAAGACCAAGGTTGGTCAGCACTTCATCCATCGACAACGGCGCATAGGACCAGCCCATCAAGGCAGCCTCGCGGGCCGCGGGCGACGCGGGCATGCTGCCGTCGCCGCGGAACACCGGCAGCAAAAACAAAAACGACTGCAGCGGCTTGCCAACGGACTGCACCAGCGTAATCGGCCCGGTCAAACGCGCTTCGCCGGTCTGCATGGCAGCCACGGCGGCCTGGCGGCGGTTGGATTCAGAGGCGATATCGAGGCCGATGGCCTGGCGGTTGCGGCCCTCGGGCTCGACATATTGAATGACAAACAGATCGCCATCATGTGGCGCAATTTGCAGAATGCTGAAGGACGGGTTGTCGACGCGGGCACTGGCGACAAACATTTCGCGCTGCGCCGCCGGTACCCGCCGCACAAAGCCAAAGCCGCCAGCGCCGGGAAATTCGCGCAGCAGATCTCGCGTCTGGCTATAGCGATGAAACACATCGCGCGAAATGCCGTTCTCCCCCGCCACCACCACCGCCCCGCGCGCGCCGCGCAGACCAAACTGATAGCGCAACAAACGCTCGGCCATGGTATCGCTGATCTGGCTGGCCACTTGCTGCATCGCCTGCGCCTGCTCGCGCACATTGTGCTGCCGCACCTGCGCCGCCACGATCAGCGTCAGCACCAGGCCGGCGACAAAACCGATAACAGGCCAGAACATCGGCGCAGAGGGGCGTACAGCCAGCTTCATAGGAACCAAGGGGGCAAAGGTGATGGGCACAAAGCTGAGCGTAGCCCAAAGCGGCAGGCCGTGTATCGCCCGATGCAGCGGCCGCCGGGGACACGGCCCGGCCCGGGCCACTTGCAATTCAGTACATAGGCCAGCGCGCAGCAGTCGGCAAGCTCGGGCCCACGGCGCGCACGCGGCCCGCTGCAGCAGACCGGGCTGGTTGCGGCGGGGCGTCGCGCCAACCCATCCGCGTTTGCTGGCGTCGGCGGGCGGGCGCTACGCCCGATGCAGCCCGTTTTTGTGTGATTGGCGGGCGGACCGCTGGCGCAGCATGCCACTGCGCCAGCGTATTAATGCAAAGCCCGGCCAGACTGATCCGCGCTCAACAAACCCGCGCGCCAGGCATGCAATGCGCCAATTGCCACACCGACCAGCCGCCAAACATCAGCCACCATGTCAAATCCACCAGCGCACATGCGGCCGCGACCGACAGCCATGCCAGGGCGCGTTGTGCCATGCCGGCCTGATAGCGCCGCACGATGCCCAGCGCCAGCACAGCAGTCCACAGGTTGGCGCCGGCCAACAAGCCAAAACGCAGCGGCTGCACCCAGGTCAGATTGATGCCCTCCGGGCGTAGCAGGCTGACGGTGGTGGCGGAAAGCCCGAGGAACAGGCCACAGCCCGCCAGCGGCACCAGCGCCAACGCCAGATGTTCAAAGCGCTTGCTGTCCCAGCCACCCAGCGCCCGATTGCCCACGGCCAACAGCAGC
Organism: Silvimonas sp. JCM 19000; assembly: GCF_054652575.1. Lineage (NCBI taxonomy): Bacteria > Pseudomonadati > Pseudomonadota > Betaproteobacteria > Neisseriales > Chitinibacteraceae > Silvimonas > Silvimonas sp. JCM 19000. The sequence continues at coordinate 22,446 of NZ_BAAIHC010000024.1, forward strand.
GACAACGCACTGCCCATCACTGCGCCCACGCCCACAATCCAAGCCACCACCAGCGTGCCATCCAGAATGGTGAACACATCGTTGTGCAGCGGGTAATTGGTAAACACGTACCACGGCAGGGTTTTTTCCAGCGGCCACATCAGGTCATGGTTGATCAGCCATTCGGCACAGGCTTGTTTGATCGCCACCATCCACGGGCTAACGGTCCACTGAAACGCACCGATGGCAATGCCCAGCATGCCAAACAACAGCAACGCGGTTTGCCACTTCGATTCTTTGGGCGGGCCAACCTGCACGATTTCGGCATTGGGCGAGCGGGGGCTGAGTGCGATGGCATCACGATGGCCACTGCACCGGCCGCACATATGGCATTCGGCATTGCCTTGCATATTGCGGATCGGCACCATCGGCGCACAGACGATGGGGATCACCTTGTGGCTGTGATAGCTTTTTTTCCAGGCATGCACGTCGACGCGGAAATGGATGGGCGCAAGTCGCGACAACAAATTGAATACGCCATTCACCGGGCACAGATATTTGCACCAGGCGCGCCGATCGCGCGCGTAGACCAGGCCGATGAACATGGCGGCAACGGTGGAGCCGCCCAGCACCACCAGCACCGCGCGCGGATATTGGTACACGCTGACCATCTGGCCGTAAATCGTGGTGCCGGCAAATGCCACGAAGGGCCAGCCGGACCAGCGCAGCCAGCGCGGCATGGCCCGATCCAGCCCAAAGCGACTGGTGAATTCGCTAAGCGCGCCTTCCGGGCATAACACCCCGCACCAGGCACGGCCCAGCAGCACCATGCTGAGCAAAACGAAAGGCCACCAGATTCCCCAGAACAGGAACTGCGCAAACACCGTCAGGTTATTCAGGATGCGCGCGTCCGAATCGGGCAGCGGCAGGGCCACCGGAATGATCAGCAGGCTGGCATAAAACAGCACCACCAACCATTGCATGCCGATGATCATGCCGCGATGGCGCGCCAGCCAGTCACCGGCGCGGGCAAGAAGCGGAGAGGCAGACAGCGTGCCGCTCATAATGATTCCTTAACGGGCAACGATGGTGCCTTTGGCGGTATTGGGGTGGAAATCGTCGAACCATTTATAGGTGCCCGGCTGCATCGGCGCGCAAATGACTGAAGACGTCACGCCGGGGCCCAGCACTTTTTCTTTGCGCAGGTCGGTGCTTTCAAATTCCACCGGCTGCGCGCCCGCGTTGGTGACCACAATGCGGATTTTCTTACCCGCAGGCACGGTGAGGTTCAGGGGCGTAGCTTTGCCATCCTTGAACTCGATTTTGATTTCAAATGGCTCTTCGGCATGGGCCAGCGGCGCCAGTGCAACCAGCAAACCCACTGCAACAGCGGACATCCATCGACGCATTGTTTGGTTCCTGTCCATAAACAACAAAGCCGGGATGCCAAGCATCCCGGCAGCACAGCCACGACTTAGTAGCCGCCCTTCTTGCCGGTACCGGCGAAGGTGAATTCGTAGTCATTGGTGATGGGCGCCCACCATGCACCCACGCCGGTTTCCTTATCGACGTGACGACCAAAATGCGCCATCGGGTTTTGCGACGGCGGCAGGATGGTCAAATGCAACTTGTATTTGCCCGGGCCAGCCAGTTTGACGTTATCGCCATAATGCGGGCCGTCGCTGGCCACCATGGCCATCATGTCGCCAGCGATTTTGGTGTTGCTGCCAACTTTGGTGATTTCGTATTTAACCAGCAGCGCCGGCATCCACTCGCCTTCGGCAAAACCGTTGGGATTGTTCTTGAGCGCGTGGATATCGGCTTCAAGGTGGATGTCGGATTCTTCGGCTTTGCGCATCATGCCTTCCGGTTCCATCTTGATCGGTTGCAAATAAACCGCGCCGATTTCCATACCGCCTTTCAACAGCGGTTTGCCGATGGGATATTCAGCAGCGAACGACGGGGCCGACAGACATACAGCGGCGACAGCACTTGCCAGGATGTATTTACGCATTGCGCTTGGTCTCAGGTTGTTAAACGTTATTTGAATGATGCGTGCGGTTGCGGCGTGTCGAGCCACGCCAGAAAAAAACGATCAGTGACAGCCGTCGCGCTCAGGCACGACGCTTGCCCAGCGTGCGTGCCAGCAGCGTGATGACCAGCAGCGTGCCCACCCAGGCCAGCAACTGGATGCCTGCGGGGCGTGCGGTATAGCCCACCACGGCGTGCAGCATCTTGCCGGTGACGCTGTCATCGGTGAGCAGCCACGAGGTATCCCACAGTGCATCGCCCAGCGGCGGCACCCAGTCGGCAGCAATCAAAAAGCCGACGCACTGGCTGGCCATACCGGCGGCCAGCAGCAGCACCAGCGCATTCGTCACGGCAAACAATTTGCGGGTATTGATCTGCAGCAGGCCAAAGTAAAGCGCGGCGCCCACGCCTACCCCACCCGCCAGCCCGATCAGGGCGCCTATGGCCATCTGCACGCCCTGGCCTTGCTGGCCAGCGGCGATGCCATACAAAAACAACACGGTCTCGGAGCCTTCGCGCAGCAAGGCGATGCCGACCACCATGGCCAGACCCGTCATGGAGGTCGACCCGGCGGTGACCGATCTGCCGAGCGAACCGAGTGACTGCGCCATTTCGCGACCATGGCGGTTCATCCAGATGCAATGCCAGGCCAGCATCAGCACCGCGACAAACATGATGCCGGCGTTAAAGACCTCTTGCCCCATGCCTGAGGCCCAGTTGGAAATGACCTCGGCAAACACGGCGACCAGGCTGGCACCTATGGTGCCGCCCACGATGCCCAGGCCCACCCACAAACCACGGCGTGGCACCGTGCGGGTGGCGGCCATCACGATCGAGACCACCAGCGCGGCTTCGAGAATCTCGCGAAATACAATCAACATCGTGGAAAACATGGGCTAATCCGGCGGAAATCGAGGGCGTATTTTGCACCTGTTAAGCGTCAACAGGAATCATTCTCGATTGTGGAAACGCCGACTTAGGCATGACTTAGCCTGTGCCGGGCGTCGCCAGATATCGCAAATTTCAGCCTAACTGTTTGACAGATAAGGGAGTCGCCAGCCAGGCTCAAACTCGAGACGCAAAATTATACGCATTTGGGAGTATTCACATGCCGACCATCAGCCCGTATTCCAACGCGAGCCAGGCTTACTACCAGCAATTGCTACAGCAACAGCAGCAGCAAGCTGCCCGCGCGCCAGCCAGCAACACCGACAATGCCGTCAGCAGCAACAGCACCAGCAGTGTGACCGCTGCGGCCGCCGCCCGCGCCACCGACATCGCGGCGCAGAATGCCACCCCGGCCAGCACGGCGGTGCAGAATGCCGCCAGCGGCAACGGCGCCAACGCCGTCACCGCGCCCAACAATGCCTTTAGCGTCTACAACAACGGCGGCAGCGTGCCGCAGGCGTTTCAGACCGGCAGCGTGCTCAATACTTCGGCCTGAGGGTTTACTCGCCGGGCAGTTCGGCAAATTGTGGCAATTCGTCGGTGATGTGATACCACGGCGCTTTAAAGGCGACGTAGATATGGTGATCCGGCTGCTTGCTCGGGCTGTCCTGCAACGAGCCCAGCCGCACATGCACGTACTCGCGCCCGCGCACCAGGGCAAACAGGGGTGAGTGGCAGCGCGCGCACAACGCGTCATAACCCTCAGCCGATTCATCCTGCCGGAGTAACTCGGTCTCGCCTTGGGTGACCTGCAGCCGATCGGCGCGGATGCCGCCATAGGTACTGAAAGCGGAACCCGTGCGCTGGCGGCAGCGCGTGCAATGGCAATAACCCGCGTATTCCAGCGCGTCTTCCACCTGATAGTGCACCGCGCCGCAAAGGCATCGTCCTGTCAGTTGCATATTGCTGTCCTCCTTTCATTTCGACGCCAGGCGTCGCGTGGATGCGTCCGGATCAAGCCTGGCACAAGGTACTGGAAGCCATGGGCGAAGGTAGAAGCGCATCTGCCCAGCGGCCACGGCGCGGCGGCAGGCCGCACGCCAGGCCACCGGCTATCAGCGCGCCCGGCTGACGCCGCCACACTGTCTAGGCTGATGACAGCCCACGCCTTCCGGAGCTGATCATGCCCGACGCCGCCCCCCGCCATCTGATGCTGTTTTGCGACGGCACCAATAACACGCTGACCGCGCATCATGGCGATACCAACGTGCTGCAACTGTATGAACGCTTTGCCCACGCCTATCCGGATGATCCGGCCTGGTTGCTGTATTACGATCCCGGCATCGGCTCGATCAGCGGCGCGCCACCGGTGGATTTAAGCGACTGGTTGCGCAACAGCGCCAATCGCACGCTGCAACTGGCGCTGGGCAAGGACATCTACGCCAATATCGCCGATGGCTACCGTTTTTTGATGCAGCACTGGCAAGCGGGCGACCAGATCTATTGCTTTGGTTTTTCGCGCGGTGCGTTCACCGCACGCGCGATTGCCGGGATGGTCAATCTGTTTGGCGTGCTGCGCGCGCAACACGAGGTGATGCTGCCCACGCTGCTGAATATCTATTTCTCTGCGCCCGGCGCCGCACCTGGCGCGGCCAGCGTGCCGCACGGCATGATCACCGGCATGGTGCAGAAATGGCGGCTGCGCCAGGCGGAACGGCGTGGCCGGTTTGCGGCCAGGCTGACTGGCGTGGCGGCGGCAGCGCGCCAGGATGAAGCGCCGACGCGGGAATCGCTGGCGCGCCAGATCCGGCATAACTTCACCAGCCTGCCCGGCCGCGACGCGTGGGTGGAATTTATCGGGGTGTGGGATACGGTCGAATCGGTCGGCGCAGTGCCGTTTCTGTCGCAAAAAAATCCCAGCCCGCCCACCGTACTGGGCAAGCGCTTTCATCATGTGCGACACGCGCTATCGCTAGACGAGCATCGCTTTACCTTTTTGCCGCGCCTGTACGACGAGCCCGGCGATCTCAATACCGCCGAGCACACGCTGCGCCAGCGCTGGTTTGGCGGTGTGCATTGCGATGTCGGCGGCAGTTATCCACTGGCCGAAGCCGGGCTGTCTGACTTTGCGCTGGACTGGATGATCGAAGAACTGGCCGGTTGCGGCGTGGCCACGCCTGCCGTGGCGCGCCCTTTGCCGCCGCCGGTGTGGCTGCGCCACGACACTTTGTTTACCACACCGTGGTGGGGGCTGGCGGGGATGACACCGCGCAATATGCAACCGCGCACCACGCAAGATCAGCCCATCGCCGTCATCCCGCAACCGACGCCCGTGGGCGTGGAAATCCATAGCATCTGGGAACATCGCCGCTCGCGCGCCAAGCTGATCATCGCGGCGGTACTGGCCTTGCTGTTGCTGTATGTCACGGCGGGCGCGCCCTATCGCCCCGGCAGTGAAGGCCTGTTCGGCTACTGGACCGCCCTGTTGTTGCCCTGCGCCGATCCCGCACGCTGGCTGGCGTTAAGCGCCGGATGGCATTGGTTGGGCCAACCGCTCTTGCTGATTTGCGCTGCCTATTTGTTGGCCCGCTTGAGCACGCGCGGCTACACCTTGTGGATCGGTTTGCGTCATCCGGGCGCTGGCGGGTACGCCCTGTGGCAAGCGCTCGGCTGGCTACCGGCGGCGACGGTGCTGGCGGCCATTGCAGAAATTCCGCTGAGCGCACTGGGCGCACATATCCCGCCGCACGGGTGGGATTATTTCTGGCAGGCGCTCGCGTTGCTGGCAGGCGGCATCAAAGTGATCAGCTTGCTGGCAAGCATATTGATCTATGGCGCGGGCAGCGTGCTACCGGCGCGCTGGTTACATCCCGCCGCTGTCCCACCGCCCGCGGCAGCGGCCTGAAGCCACGGGCCCAGGCCTGGATCGACCCTCAGCGCGCTGGCACCCCGTCGCGCCAATCGGCCCAGCGCGCGGTAATGTCCTGCACCAGCGGATTGCCCGCGCGATACAGATTATCAATCGCGGGCACAAAGCCGCCTTGTTTGGCGTAATCGAGCAGATTGTCGACCGGCGATTGCCCCGGCGCGGGCCGATCAAAATCCGAACCCGTGCGCACCACCGCCAGACGGCTCAGATCCACCCGCCCGGTACTGGCCGCGCGCTTCAGCGCTTCGTAGGTTGCGTTGTCTTCTTGCTGCGTGGTGCAATAGGTGGCTTTGCCGTCGGTGATCTGCTTCGTCCACGCGCGCGCGCGCTCGCCGATCAAATTGCCCGACCACCAGGTATCCCCGGCGAGGGTATCGCACTGGATCACTTTGGGTGGCAGATTGGCCGGCGCTTCAGGATAGCGGGCGCGCGCGGCTTGAGCCTCGGCGCTATCCGCCAGTTTGACGTTGCGCGACAAGGCATAGGCACGCTCGGCCAGCGCGGCATTCAAGGTAAACGCCTCGGTGCGATAATCCAGCGGCGGCTTTTCAGAGGGCGAACGTGTATTGATGCCGAGCATGCCGCTGGGCCAGTCGTCGGGCTTCTCGCGCGCATCCAGCTCCCACTGCATGCCGAAATCCACCAGATATTTAGCCCACGCCGCCGACCCCAAGGTGCCTTGCGCCGGGTCGATCCCGGCAATGCCGGCGATCAGAAACCAGGTGCGGCGCAAATCAAAGCGATCTGAAAAGGTCAGCGCCATGACCGAGGCTGCCGCATTGGCGTGGCCCATCCCGGTGGTCAACACGCACACCGCTTGCGCATTGCAGTGCACTTCGGGGTAATCCGGCGACAAGCCCGGCACCGCAATCGCACGCCACGGCCCCAGATGGTCCAGCCACACTTTGCCCTCCGGCCCGAACATCGAAATGATCATGACCTTGACCGGCTGCGCCAGCGTGCTGTGCTGCGTGCTCGGCGTTGCGGCGTGGGCCGCGACTGGCAGCGCGAGCGCCAGCGCGGTGGCAAACAAGGTGGCGCGGAAACGGAATGACGGGAAGGCAGCAGGCATGGCGGATTCGCAGGTCTGGATGAGATGCGAGCATTTAAGCCGTGAAATCGTGGCCTGCCAACTACCACCGCATTTGCGTTCGATCAGATGGATGAGGCAGCGCGCTCAATCCGCCCCGGACATGCCTGGATCGAAGTGCGTATAGACCCGAAACACCGCCGCGTAGAAATCGCTGCGCCGTCAGATTATGCTAACCACATCTCATCTGGACGCCGCTGGAGCCCCCCATGCATCCCGCCAAAGTTGATCGCAACCGTCTGCACGCGCTCACCGACCTGCCCAATGTCGGCCCCGCCGTGGCCGCGGATTTGCGTTTGTTGGGCATCGACACGCCCGAACAATTGCGCGGCCGCGATCCTTATGATCTGTACGACCAACTCTGCAGCGTTACCGCCACCCGCCATGACCCGTGCATGATCGATACGTTTATCGCGGTCACGCGCTTTATGGATGGCGCCGAGCCGCAAGCCTGGTGGGCGTATACGGCCGAGCGCAAGCAGCGTTATGCGGCGTAGCGCTCAACGCACCGTAATGCGATAAGCGGCCCCGTCGGCTTCGATCTCAATGCTGACATCCAGAAATTTCTCAATCACTTGTGCGTTGGTGATCAGATGGCTGGATGCATGCGTGGTGCTTACCGTGCCAGCGCCCGCCAGCGCCAGCGGCAATAACAGCTGGTCGGCCAGATATTCGCCCACTGCGGCATCGCGGCGCAGATAGCTCAGGGCGTCTTGCGCCACGCGGTCGGCCACGCGTTCAGCGGCGATGCCTTTTTCGCCCAGGCCGATGAACAGTTCGGTGACGTTTTCGTGCTGGACGCGCACCAGCACCGCATTGCCTGGCCCCATCCGATCGGACAATTCCTGGTGTACGGCCGTCACCGCGGGCAAACGTGCACGCAGGCAGTCCACCTCGCGCAGCGCAACACTCACCGGCACGCCAGCCACCATGGCCACGGCATTAAGGGCGACGTGCGCGCCACGCGTCGACAAGTCGAGCGGCTGCAAAGCAGGCACCGGCTGCGTATGCGCCACCACCTCACCGCCACCGGCCGGATAAAACCCATGCCGCACCAACTCGATCTGCGTCTGCACGCCCATGCGCTGCAGTAGCGGCAGCCATGCATCAATCAGAAAATCTGCGGGTGGCGCTTTAGGATTATGCGTGCCGCCACTCACGCAAATGCGTGCAGGCGCATCGGCAAACCACAAGGCCGGCAGCACCGTCTGCAGCACCAGCGTGCAACTGCCCGCGCTACCGATGGCAAAGCGATAATCGCCGCCGCGTATCGGGCCAGGCGCAAACGTCAGCGCTTGCGAACCGGGCGTCGCCCCTTCCACCGTTGCCCCACAAATCGCCGCGGCCGCCTGCACTGCGGTGAGATGCTGGCGCAGCAAACCAGGCTTCTGTCGCCCGGCCCGGATCTGGCTGATGCGGATGGGCACAGCGGTAATCATCGATAAAGTGAGCGCGGTACGCAAAATCTGCCCCCCGCCCTCGCCCATGGAGCCATCCAGCTCCAGATATTCAGTTTTTGTTGTTGTCATTGCTTTTAGTCCACGCCTTGCGGCGAGTTTTATTGTTTTAGCGCCACGCGCGCGCGAATCGCCGCATTCAGCAACGGCATGGTGCCCAGCGCAGCGCTCACGGTTTGATTATCCAGCAAGCGGCGTACCCGCTCGCTTTCTGTGGTACCGGGCACGATATACACATGCCAGCCTGACGGTCTTTCCCATTGCCGCAGTGCTGTGAGCACGTCAGCATGCAGCGCAGTGTCCGCATTAGCCGCCAACGCTTCCAGCAGCAATAGCAACCTGAACCACGGCGACAACGTCTTGCCCAGCCACCATGCCGCAGGGACATCCCGCGCCGCCAGGCAGACCTCGGCCAGCGCGGAAATCTGTGCGCAATCAAACCCGGCTTCCGCCTCGATCTGGCGCGCCATTGCTCGCCGTACTTTGCGCGCAGGATCAAGCAATGCTTGCCGCGCGATAGCAAAACGCGACTCGCTGGGCTGACTCAAGCGTATGGCCCACGCCGCCAGTCTTATGCCGGGCAGCGGATGGCTGCTGAGTTGCCGCAGAAAATCAGCCGCGACAGGCAAGCCGGCACGGCCCGCTTCGATAAGCCACGCAGCCAGCGCGTGCCCATGCAACTGCGTCGGATCGATGCGCGCATACAGCGCCGCAGGGGTCTGGCCCGCTTGCTGTAAATGCCACAATGCGATGGCGCGCACGCCACCAAAGCGGTCGAGCAGCATGCTCTCCAGCAATGCATCACGTGCAGGACCGTCCAACAACGCGAGCAAACGCCGCATCATCATGCAGCGTGGCCCGGCTGCGGGCAGTGCTTTGGCAACATTGAGCAAGTGCAACTGAACCGGCGCGGAAAAGCTGGCCGCCGCCTGTATCGCCATGCTTTGCACCGACGGGTCGGGGTGGCGCAAGGCCCGGGAGATAACGTCGATGCGCTCATCCGGCGGCAAGCGCTCCAGCAGCAAGGCCGTCAGATAGCGCGCCGACGCCCCCGTGAGCCCACGCAGGCACTGCAACACCGTGTCGCGCCAGATCTCCTTGCATAACATCTGATCGAAGCGCTGCTTGAGGGCGGCATGACTATGCCGTCGCATCGACAGCAAGCGCAGCAATGCAGGCAAGCCGCCTATAACCCATTCGATATCGCAAGCCGTCAGCATGGCGTTGACCACATCTGCCGCCGCATGGCGCACCTGGGGCACCCAGTCATTCAAGCGCAACAAGATTGCGGAGCACGCGGCAGGACTATGCACCTGCGCCAGTTGCTGCACGGCTTCCTGGCGTAAATAGCCGTTGCCGCAGGCACTGACCTCAATCCAGAACGCGGCGGGTACGTCTTGCCCGGCCAGCAACGCATGCAGGTAACGCACGGCATTGGCGCCCACGCCAAACAGCTGATACCAATGCGCCGCCATGTCGACGCCGGCGGGGCACAGCGTAGTGACCCATGTCACCCGGTTTTGCTCGTCCATGCTCAACTCATCCTTTTACACATACCACCTGCCGCAAGGTATGCACCACTTCCACCAGGCTGTTCTGTGCTTGCATCACCGCGTCGATATCCTTGTACGCCATCGGAATTTCATCAATCACATCGCTATCCTTGCGGCATTCAACGTGTTCGGTGGCTTTGATCTGGTCGTCCACGGTAAAGCGCCGTCGGGCTTCGTTACGGCTCATGGTGCGACCTGCGCCGTGGCTGCACGAGCAGAACGCCTCTTCGTTACCCAGCCCGCGCACGATAAAACTTTTGGCGCCCATCGAACCGGGAATGATGCCCAACTGCCCCTTCTGTGCCGACACCGCGCCTTTGCGCGTGACCAGAATCTCGGCGCCGAAGTGCTTTTCTTTCTGCACATAGTTGTGGTGGCAGTTCACCGCTTCCATGCTGGCGTTAAACGGTTTGGTGATCACGCTGCGCGCCGCGTCGATTACGTTCTGCATCATCACGGCGCGGTTACGCCGCGCGTAGTCCTGCGCCCAACCCACGGCCTCGACGTAATCATCAAAGTGCTCGCTGCCTTCTTCGAAATACGCCAGATCCTTATCCGGCAGATTGGCGATGTGCTGGCGCATATCGGCCTGCGCCAGTTCGATAAACAAGTTGCCGATGGCGTTACCTACCCCGCGCGATCCGCTATGCAACATGAACCACACGCGGTCCGCCTCATCCAGGCAGACTTCGATAAAGTGGTTACCCGTACCCAGGGTACCCAGATGCTTGTAGTTGTTGGTGTTCTTCAGGCGCGGATATTTATCGGTAATGCGCTTGAAACCGGGCAACAAATCGGCCCACATACTATCGACGGTTTCGGGCGGCGTGGACCACGCGCCTTTATCACGCGCACCCGGCGTACGTCCGTGCGGCACCGCTTTTTCGATGGCGCTACGCAATCCCGCCAGGTTGTCGGGCAGGTCTTTGGCCGTCAGCGTGGTACAGGCAGCCATCATGCCGCAGCCGATATCCACGCCCACTGCCGCCGGAATGATCGCGCCCTGGGTGGGAATCACGCTGCCGATGGTCGAACCCTTACCCAGGTGGACGTCCGGCATTACCGCGATATGGTCAAAAATGAACGGCATTTTTGAGGTCTGGAACAACTGCTTTTGCGCAGCGTCTTCCACCGGTACGCCATTGGTCCACAGCTTGATGGGCTTACCGCCGCTGACTTGCAGCACTTGATAATCGTTGGTGCTCATTGTTTATCTCTCGTTTTAAAGTGGCCTTGGCTGGCCCCGGCCCCGCCGTCCAGAGCAACGACGGGGCCATTCAATGCGTGTTTGCTATTCGTTAGAAAAAGGGTGCGATGACAAAAATGTTGAAACAGAAAAGCACTGAGCTATCTTGCGCATCGATAAGCCGATGCACTCAGCAGGATTTGAACCCGCCCCTCCCGCGTTGCCGCGGGCGCTCTATCCGATGTAGTTCCAACTGCATTCACCGCAAAACTCAACAAAAAAGGATCGGCGACAAAATAAACGAAACGTTGGCGTGTTCTACCGTTGAACTACGGCCCCACAGTGTTGGAGCCGACGGGATTTGAACCCGTATCTCGATCTTCAGAGGATGTAGTTCCGTTCGCATTCGCCGAAAAACCTGGCCGCGCCGCAAGCAGCGCGGATAAAAGAGTGGCACGACAAAACAAGCGAGTCTGCGCGCACCGCAGTGCGGGCTGGATCACCTTCCAGCAAGGTTCGCAGAGGTAGACCCGTCTCCCATTCGTGCCGGATTGCTCAAGCTGCGGCGTCCCCGGCCAGGCGGGTCCGCTTGATGGCTTGGACCCAATGCCCGGCGCCAAAACTGCCCGCCGCAAACTGCGCCACCACATCAAACACCGCGTCGCCAAAGCCGCCCACATTCAGGATGTCCGGGCTGTCTTGCGCTTGCGTGGTGCCGTACGGTTGCATATCGATGCAGATCAAGCGAGCTTGCGGATTGCGGTGTTTGATCTGCTGCCACTGTTGCATGGTCTCGGTGGCGCCATAACGGCGCGCATCGATCCACGATTCGTTATCCGACACCAGGATCACGGTATCGACCATGGCCTTTTCCTTGACCAACTGCACCAACGGGGCCGAACAACGCGTTCCGCCGCCGCCGATTGCAGCCAGTTTTTCGGCATTGCTCAGCACGCTATCGCGGGAATTCAACTGCACCGGCACCACATCCGTTGCAAACGGTAATACGCGCGCTTGTGGGCACTGGCGCAGTACCGCCGCTGCCATCAAGGCCGCAACATCAATGCAACGTACCGCCGTCGTGGCGCCGCGCCGCCCACCGGTGACCGGACTCGACATCGATCCCGAAACGTCCGGGCACACCACCACATTGCCTTGCAGCGCGGGCACATTGCGCAAAGCGATTTCCAGCGCATCCTGCAGCGCATTTTTGATTTGCAGCGGAATCTCATCCCCGGCCATACGCCATGCCGCCAGCAACTGATACGGATAAACCCGCGCTGCCGCAACACGTTCCGCGTCCGCCAGGCGCGCCGCTAGCGCGTCGACCATGCCGGGTTGCGCAAAGACGCCGTGCCGGGCCAGCGTGTTCAGATTCATGCGCAATGCGTGCCAGCCCATACGCTCGGCCAGTTGCGCCCATTGCATGCTGCTCAGCGCCGCGCTGGTCAATAACTGGAACGGCACATTCGGCAATTCCAGCGCGGTATCGGCGCGGAAGGCCAGCAACTGTTGGGTCAGCGGCGGCAGCGCTGCGCGATGACACGGTTGGCCCAAGACCCAGGCAAAAAACGCCTCACGCCATGCTTCTTGCGGCTTGGGGTGGACCATCTTGATCACGTCGGCCAGCGAAGGTGCACTGCCGACGCTTGCGCTCAACAACTGCGCTTCGGTGGCACGGTTCAGCCACGCCTGCACTGCCTTCTTGGGACGTGAGCCCAGCGACTTACGCCCGCTGGCCCCGCTGCGCATGATCTGCACAAAGTTGCGCAACATTTTGCCGTTATCGATGACCTGATCGAACACTTGCGCAAACAGCACCGCATCTTTGCGCGACAGCACCGCCAGCAGCAGCGCCGGCATGTCTTTCATATAGCCACGCTGTCGCCCATACACCGCCGCCTGAGCGATAAAGCGCGCATCCAGTTCTGCACACAGCGCCAGCACGTCGGCCAGTTGCAATTCGGCGTGCGCATAGAAGGTTTGATTCAGGCAACCGGTCATGACCAGCTGCGCCAACTGGTGTTCGGGCGAATAGGCATAGGCTGCGGCGGCGGTCTGATTAAGCGTATTGGTCTGCGGCAGTCTGGCGGTCAGCGAGTTGAACAATTGCGGGTTGGCCATTTCAGCACTCACAGCGTTTTCGTTTGATGCCAGCTACTTTGCAATCGGCGTGCCAGGCGTTGCGGCGGAGCCAGATAAAACCCGCTAAGCAAATGTTTTTTAAAGAATTAATCTTCATCAGCAAACGACAGACCGCCTGCGCGCTAGCCGGTTCTGCAGCGCTTTATATATACTTTGCGCTAGTCATTTATCTTTCTGGATAAACCCATGCGTAAGACCGTCGTGATTGGCTTTATTGGCACCGTGCTCGACCACGCCGGGCGTGGCAGTCAGCGCTGGGAGAAATGGCGGCCCACCATCAGCCTGGGCCAGCAAGAAGATCTGATCGTGCACCGGCTGGAACTGCTGCATGACGAGCGCAGCCGCGGCCTGGCGGAGCGCACCTGCAATGATCTGCGCAGTGTCTCGCCCGAAACCGAAACCCGGCGCGTAGAAATCAATCTGCGTAATCCGTGGGATTTTGAGGAGGTGTACGGCGCACTGCACGATTTTGCGCACGATTACCCCTTCGATACCGAGAACGAGGATTACCTGATCCACATCACCACCGGCACGCACGTGGCACAGATTTGCTGGTTTCTGTTGGCGGAAGCGCGTTATCTGCCGGGCCGTTTGATCCAGACTTCGCCACCGCGCAAAACCGACACCGGTCATGCAGTCGGTAGCTACGCCATCATCGATCTGGATTTGTCGCGCTATAACAAAATCGCGCAGCGTTTCCAGCGCGACGCAGCTGAGACGGTGTCGTTTTTAAAGTCCGGCATTGCCACGCGCAACGCGCATTTCAATCGGGTGATCGAACAGATTGAGCATGTTGCCGGGCGCTCCAAAGCGCCGATCCTGATGGTGGGGCCAACCGGTGCGGGCAAATCGTTTCTGGCACGCAAAGTGTATGAACTGAAGAAATCACGCCATCAGATCAGCGGCCGCTTTGTGGAAGTCAATTGCGCCACCTTGCGCGGCGATAGTGCAATGTCGGCTTTGTTTGGCCACGTCAGGGGCGCGTTTACCGGCGCACAAAGCGAACGCCCCGGCCTGCTGCGGGCGGCCGACGGCGGTTTGTTGTTTCTGGATGAGATCGGCGAACTGGGCCTGGATGAGCAAGCGATGCTGCTCAAGGCCATCGAAGAAAAGCGCTTCTTTCCGTTTGGTGGGGACCGCGAAGTCGCAAGCGATTTTCAATTGATCGCGGGCACGCACCGCGATTTGCGCCGCTGGGTGGCGGAAGGCAAGTTCCGCGAAGACCTGTATGCGCGCATCAATTTATGGACTTATGACTTGCCGGGCCTGGCCGGACGCACTGAAGATATCGAGCCCAATCTTGATTTTGAATTAGCTCGCTTCGCCCAGGATCAGGGCGAACAAATCCGCTTTAACGTTGAGGCACGGCGGCATTATCTGGAATTTGCCACCTCGGCGCAGGCGCGCTGGTCCGGCAATTTCCGCGAGCTGAGCGCGTCCATTACGCGCATGGCGACACTGGCCCATGCCGGGCGCATTGATACAAGCAATGTAAACCAGGAAATAGCCCGCCTGCAGCGGGGCTGGGATGGCATGCAGACGCAATCGGAACTGGACCGTGTGCTGGGCGAACGCGCGGCTCGGCTGGACCTGTTTGATCGCGCTCAACTCGACACCGTGCTGCGTGTTTGCCGCCAGGCCAGCAGTTTGTCGGAGGCCGGCCGCATGCTGTTTGCCGTATCGCGTGAAGACAAAAAACAAGCCAACGATGCTGATCGTCTGCGCAAATATCTGGCCCGATTTGACCTGACCTGGGCGGCGCTGCGTGACTGAACGCAGCTTGTTGCCGCCCACATCCGGCGGGCTTGGGCCTCAGGCGGCGATGGTGCGGATGGTCCAGAAATCCGAAGACAAACTGGTGTCGACCATATAGGCATACGGCATCTTGCCGTAACCCTGCTGGCCCCATGCATCGCCCCAGGAATTGCGGAACCAGAAGCTCGAATCGGCATCGTCATAGCCCACCAGCAGCACACAATGCCCGCCTACCACGGTTTCGCTACTGGTCGGCATCGGCACCACGCCGTCTTTGGCCACCGCGGCGGATTCAAAGCTCTCGTACACAGTAAAACCGACCACCACGGGATAGCCCTCTGCCAGGCAACCTTTAATCTGCGCCAGGGTTTGCTGCACGCGCTGGTATTGCACGGCTTTGTACTTGAGCGCGTCGCTATAGGCCTGAGTCGGCGGCTTTTCGGCAAACCTGGCGATGTCATACTGCCATTCGGTTTCAGGGCAATCGCCTTGCTTGGCCACGCTCTTGATGCCGTCGCGGATTTGCGCGCCGTTGTCCGACGCCACCGAATGCTCAATCACGCGTTCGTTGTAATAGATAAACAAGCGCGACGGCACAAAGTCATCGGCAAAACCCTGCTTTTTGCGATCGAACTGGATGGCACCGGCGATGCCATTGGCGGTGCAACTCCCTAACTGGCCCTGGTCGTACACGGCCGGACATTGCGCGCGCAAATCGATATTGGCCGGCAGGGCTTTTAAATGCGCGGCAGGCGCAGCGTAGAAATGATCTCGGTGGTCGGGTAAATCGGGAATCCAACCGTAGCGGGCGGTCTTGAGCATGGGTGCTGTCCTTTTTTGGGATCAAACAGAAGCATCAGAAAAAACGGTGGCAACGGCGGCTGACGATCTGGTTTTGTGCGGGCGTCTGTATTGGACTTAGCACATGCGGCAGCCGCGTGCTGCGCTGCAATGTGCGCAATTTGTATCGCCATGACCCAGGCCACAACCGCACCATGTCGCCGGCGCTGCCAGCGCGGGGCGTGGCATTCATGTCATACCGACGCAAGCGGGCGTGGCCGCGCCGGAAAACCCGTGCTACATTGCGGGCACTTTTTGCTTAACCCTGACCCCCGGAGGAACACACCATGCAACGCTATCTCTCCTCCCTTCGCGGGCTGTAGTCCGGGTTAACGCGCCTTCCGTCTTTTCTTGTAAAGACGCTCCTCCGCATTGCCCCTGGGCTAGCCGCCCGCCGTTCCCGCTTTATCTTTTATTCCTGAACGGACCAAACACTTATGGGCAATGCCATTCAAGATCTGGCAGCCGGTGTCACGCTGTGCGCGACCACCGACACCTGGATCGAAGGCGAAGCAATTCGCCAACTTAAACAAACAGCAACACTCCCCGGCATGCGCCACGTCGCCGGAATGCCGGATCTGCATCCCGGCCGCGGCTATCCGGTCGGCGCGGCTTTTTTTGCGGTCGGATATATCTATCCCGCCTTGATTGGCGGCGATATCGGCTGCGGCATGGCGCTGTGGCAGACCGATCTTGATACCCGGCTAACGGGCATTAACAAGCTGGTCAAACAACTGGGCAGCATCGACGGCGCGCTGGACGACAGTTGGGCCGAACACATCGCCAGCTATGATCTGGCTGACCGCGATTATCTGGGCGCGCTGGGCACCATCGGCAGCGGCAACCATTTTGCCGAAGTGCAAAAACTGGATGCCATTTACGATGCGCAAGCCGTCGCCAGTCTGGGTCTGCGCGCAGATCAATTGCAGTTGCTGGTGCATAGCGGCTCGCGCGGCCTTGGCCAGGCCGTGCTGGAACTGCATTTGCAGGCCCATGGCCACCGCCCTTTGCTGGCGGACAGCGCCGAATGCCGCGCCTATCTACAGCGCCATGATCACGCCTTGCGCTTTGCCGCAGCCAATCGCCAACTCATTGCCTTGCGCATGTTGCGGCGCTGGCGGGCGCACGCCAGCTGCGTGCTCGACGTCGATCACAACCTGGTCACCCCGGCTGTGATTGCAGGCGAGGCGGGCTGGCTGCATCGCAAAGGCGCCACCCCGGCCGATGTTGGGCCGGTGGTGATTCCAGGCTCGCGCGGTGATTACAGTTTTCTGGTGCAACCGCTGGCCGATGTCGGCGCGGCCACCTTGTATTCGCTGGCCCATGGCGCCGGGCGCAAATGGGCGCGCAAAGATTGCAAGGGGCGCCTTGAACGCCGTTATTCGGCGGCGCAGTTAACGCGCACCCGGCTCGGCAGTCACGTCATCTGCGCCGACCGCGAGTTGCTGTATGAAGAAGCGCCAGAAGCCTACAAATCGATTGATAGCGTGGTGGATGCGCTGGAAGACGCGGGCTTGCTACGCAAACTGGCGCGGCTGGCACCGGTACTCACCTACAAGACCAACGGGGAGTGCTGCTGATGCTGTTATTGCAACTCTCCGCCGCCCAAGGTCCGGCCGAATGCGAGCTGGCGGTGGTTCATGTGCTAGCCGCGCTCACTGCGCAAGCAAACGCCATCGACGTCCAGATCGATGTACTTGAGCGTACGCCAGGGCGGACGGCGGGCACCTTGAGCTCGGCGCTGCTCAGCCTGGAGGGCTCGGCCGCTGAAGCACTGGCACAAAGCTGGATCGGCTCCATCCGCTGGACCTGCCCGAGCCCGTACCGGCCGGGCCATGCCCGCAAAAACTGGTTTATCGGCATTGCCCGCTGTGCGGCCCCGCCCGCCGCACTGGGCCACGAAATCCGCTTTGAAACCTGCCGTGCTGCGGGCCCCGGTGGTCAACATGTCAACAAAACCGAATCGGCCATCCGCGCCACCCATATCGCCAGCGGGATCAGCGTGCGGGTGCAGACCGAACGCAGCCAGCACGCCAACAAACGACTGGCGCTGGCGCTGATTGCACATCGGCTGGCAGAGCGCGCAGAGGCGGCCGATGCGGCGTTGCGAGCCCAACGGCGGCAAATGCATCTGGCGCTGGAGCGCGGCAATCCGGTCCGCAGTTTTAAAGGAGAACGGTTTATCGAAATAGTCTGAGGCATGACGGCGCGGTGCCTGCGCTAGCGCACCGCGCCCCATTGCCTTATGCGGCGTAATAGCCGGGCTGATCCAGATCGCTGAGCAAATCCGGCCCGCTGGGTTGCCAGTTCAGCACGGCGCGGGTGTGGGCGGCGCTGGCGGCCATATCCATGCTGGCAAAATCGGCGAACCAGCCAAAATGCTCGCGCTCGCGCGATTCAACCGGCAGGCCCAACTGGCGGCCGATGACCTCGGCAATGGCTTTGAACGGCACTGATTCGTCGGCGACGGCGTGGTAGGCCGCTTCGCTCAGACCGGTTTCCAGCGCCAGCCGGTAAACGCGGGCAGCGTCGGTGCGATGCACGCCAGCCCAACGGTTCTGCCCGTCGCCAAGGTAGGCCGACACGCCTTTCTCGCGCGCCAGTTTGATCAGGATGGGCACAAAGCCATGGTCACCCAGGCCATGCACGCTGGGCGCAAGCCGTACCGTGGCGGCGCGCACGCCTTGCTCGGCCAGCGCGCGTGCGGCGAATTCCGATTTACGCGCAAACTGCGCGTCCGGCACGTCGGCTTCGGTGGCCAGGCGGCCGGGAGCCAGCCGTGCCAGCCCGGACGTAACCAGCAGCGGCTTTTGTGTACCCAGCAGCGCACTGCCGAGCGCTTCGATGGCGCTGCGATCCTGTTCGACGTTCTGCAAAAAACGCGAGAAATCGTGATTAAACGCGGTGTGGATCACGGCATCGGCCGCGCTGGCACCTTGGCGCAGCAGGTCGAGTTCATCCAGTGTGCCGCGCAAGACCTGGGCGCCTTGTGCGCTCAATGCGGCGGCTTTGTCGGCATCGCGTGCCAGGCCAGTGACTTGATGGCCAGCTTGCAGCAAATCTGCGACGACGGTGTGGCCGACCCAGCCAGTGGCGCCGGTGACAAATACATGCATGGGATTACTCCGTGTGGGGTGATTTTAAAAAGTCAGCCTTAGCCAAGGCGGATGGAGAGTTCGACATCATCGCCAAAGGGCATCGACAGATAACCGGCGTCACGATTACGCACATGCGCCAGGTATTCAGGGCTGTAATCCGCGTCGTCGGCAATGATCAAAGCGCCCGGCCGCAGGCGGCTTTCCAGCAAGGCCAGCACTTCGGGATACAAGGCTTTGGCGCCATCGAGCAGCAGCAAATCGATCTGGGCCGGCAGATCGGCAGCCAGTGTTTGCAGGGCATCGCCCACGCGAATTTCGACCAGATCGGCCAGGCCCGCAGCGTTGATATGCGCCTGGGCTTGTGCCACTTTGGAGGGCTCGAATTCGGTGGTGATCAGGCGGCCGCCACCGTTGTCGCGTATTGCGGCTGCCAGATGCAACGTCGAAATGCCCAGCGAGGTGCCAAATTCAACAATCGACTGCGCACGGCTGTGGCGCGCCAGCATGTACAGCAACTGGCCGGTCTCTCGCGATACTGCCAGCGGCACGTCTTTCAGCCGCGCATAGAAATCGGTGTATTCAGTTTTGCTGCGCATCAGCCGCGCCAGCAGCTCATCGCTGATGCCAGCAATCGCCATATTCATGGCCATACCGCTGGCATCGGCTTGTTGAAACAGCTTGGCGAGCAAAGGCGCAACCGGGGCGCTAAGCAAGGTATTCATCGAAAGCTCCAAGGGGTAATTGAGTGACTCGATACGGTGATTTAGAATACGACGAATTATTCGCGTTTTACTATTCGCATTCCCGGACCCCATGACAGCCCGCAAAAACACCGCCTTAAGCTCAAGAAAACAGCCACAACAGGCGCGCTCGACCGAACTGGTCGCCACCATATTGACGGCTGCTATTCAGGTTCTGGCGCGCGAAGGCGCCACCCGATTTACCACGGCGCGGGTGGCGGAGAAGGCTGGCGTCAGCGTTGGGTCGGTGTATCAATACTTTCCCAACAAGGCCGCCATCCTGTTCCGTCTGCAGCAGGACGAGTGGGAACAGACCACCGCCATGCTGCGCGCGATATTGCAGAATCCGGCCGAAGCGCCGCTGCAACGCGTCCGCACCCTGGTGCATGCGTTTCTCAAATCCGAGTGTGATGAAGCAGAGATGCGGGTGGCGCTCAGCGACAGTGCGCCGCTTTATCGTGACGCGCCGGAGACCGAAGCGGTGCGCGCGGCCGGGGACGACATCGTGGCGCGCTACATGCAGGAATTATTGCCCCAGGCCGACGCGGCCCACCGCGCCCTGGCCGGCGATCTGATCAATAGCACCTTGAGCGCAGTGGGCAAGGAATTTTCCAGCCGCCCGCGCAGCGCCGCGGAAATCGTTAGCTATGCCGATGCGATGGCGGACATGTTTATCGCCTATTTGCAGCAACTGGGGGCGGCAGCGCCGGCAGCCTCCGGCGTTTGAGCGGGTAGGCTGGCAGGCCATAACACGTGTCGTTGGCGCTGTGGATGGCGGCGGCGGCATCGCCGATCACCGGCTCAAGATCGCTTCGCGCGCAATCCGCATCGAGTTAAACCCGGCCGGGAACGCCAGCGCTACGGCGTTGGCAAGATCGGCGGCGTCCAGGCCCCGCACCGGCGATTTGCCGCCCAATTCCTGCGGCACCTGTTTGAGCGTGCCGGCGGCACTACTCATCAAAAAGGCTGCACAAGCAGCCTTTTTGATGAGGGTGGTGGCGTCCGGCTTGCGAGCCAGGCACTCACTATTTTTGCGACAAAATCCATTTAACCAAGGTCTTCAAATCCGCATCGGCCACTTGCGGGTTCGGCGGCATCGGCATGGTGCCAAAGCTGCCCGAGCCGCCGTTTTTAATTTTCTGTATCAGCATTGCTTCCGCCTTCTTCTGGCCTTTGTATTTGGCGGCAACTTCTTTGTACGACGGCCCGACGATTTTTTGATCGACGCCATGACAGGCCAGGCAATTATTCTGCTGCGCCAGTTCCAGCGGCGTGGCGGCATAGCCGGCGCTGGCGCAAATCCAGGCGCCAGCAGCGATTACAGCAAGTGCGGTTGTCTTCATTGTTGGTTTTCCTCTTACGCTTATAAATGGATGCATCCCGCAGGATGCACCCGGTCCAGCAACTGGATTTATTGCTTGGCATTCTCGAACAGGAAATCGAGCACCAGCTTTTGCTCGTCCTTATTCAGGCCCGCACGCGGGAACATGCTTTGGGTAATGCCCAACCATTGCTTTTGATTGAATTGCGCCGGATCTCGCGGGCCATGGCAGACGGTGCAACGTTGATAGAAGATTTTTTCGCCCGGCGACAAATCAGCCATTGCCTTCTGCCGCAATGCCCAGGCGCGTTCCAGGCCATAAAACTTTGGATCGAATTTGACCTTTTTGCGCACAATCGGTGGCGGTTCAAACGCACGGGTCGGGCCGTCCGGATCCACACATTTGCGGATTGATGCCAGGCAGGTATCGGCCACAGTCGCCTGGCTCAGCCCACTGGCTGCGCGGCTGGTGGTGATGAAGTTGATCTGGCCGTTATTGCAGCGGCCTTTGCTATCCAGTTGTGGCCATG
This sequence comes from Silvimonas sp. JCM 19000, assembly GCF_054652575.1. Lineage (NCBI taxonomy): Bacteria > Pseudomonadati > Pseudomonadota > Betaproteobacteria > Neisseriales > Chitinibacteraceae > Silvimonas > Silvimonas sp. JCM 19000. The sequence goes on from NZ_BAAIHC010000024.1 coordinate 43,988, forward strand.
CGCCTTCCTGCAGACTGACCACGCCCGGCATGATCTTGTCGGACAGCACGGCGCCCACCACCACCGTGCCACGCTCGTTGTACAACTCGACGATGTCGCCGTGCTCAATGCCGCGTGCTTTGGCATCTTCGCGATTCATCACCAATGGCTCGCGCCCTTGCACCTTGTACAGCGCACGCAGCGGCGCGGCGTTGTCCATCTGCGAATGCAGGCGGTAGAACGGATGCGGGCTGACCACATGCACCTGGCCCGGTTTGGCATTGCCGAGATACTCGGCCGGTTCCAGGAATTTGGGCATCGGCGGGCAATCGGCCAGACCCATTTTCTCGATGGTGGAGGAATACATCTCCACTTTGCCTGACGGCGTGTGCAGCGGGTGTTTGTCGGGATCGGTGCGGAAATCGCCATGCCGTACCCAGCGTTGTGCCTCGGGCGGCACCTTGATCATGGCCACGCCATCGGCCCAGAATTTCTCGAATGAAGTGGTGGCGGCGGCCGAACTGCCCGCGTAGGCCGCCTTGATATAGTCCATCTGGGTTTTGCCTTCGGTGAAGCCGACTTCGACACCACACAAGGCAGCCAGACGCCGGAAGATTTCAAAGTCATCCAGCGTATCGCCTACTGGCTCGATTACCTTTTTCATCGCGAAAATCTTGTCGATGCTATAGGTGCCGCCCGAAGAAATATCGTTGCGTTCCAGCGGCGTGGTCGAAGGCAAAACAATATCGGCATAGCGCGCCGAGGCGCACCACCAGCAATCCTGCACCACGATGGTATCCACCACCGGCAATGCCTTGATCAGCTCGTTCTGGTTCTGCTGATGCGACATAAAGTTATTGCCGGCATTAAAGATCATTTTGGTGAGCGGATAGGTGTAATGGCTGCCGTTATAGGTAAACGCCTTGCCGGGATTGTTCAGCATTTCGGTCAGGCGCGAGGCCGGGCAGATTTTCTTGACCCCATTGCGCCCTTGCGACACGCCCAGAGGCCCGGTGCCGCCCGATTGCGCAGTACCACCACCGCCGTAATGCCAGCTGAAACCCACGCCCTGCCCGGCCAGACCGATGCTGCCCAACATGCATGCAAAATTAACGATGGCCCAATACGGCATCTCACCGTGATGGGCGCGCTGAATCGACCATGAACCGGCGAATTGCGTGCGCTTGCTGGCAAACAACATCGCCATTTCGCGGATTTTGGCGGCCGGAATGCCGGTGATTTTCTCAGCCCATTCCGGCGTTTTGGGTGGCGAGCCGTCCGGGTCTTTGCCGACCAGATAAGCCAGGAAGCGATCAAAGCCAACCGTATATTTGTCGATAAAGGCCTTGTTGTATTTGCCGGTGATATACAACTCGCGGCTCATGGCCAGGAACAAGGCGGTATCGGTATTGGGAATGATGCGGACCCACTCCGAACCCATCTTGTCATCGGTGGTGGTGACCTGGGGATTGATCGAGATAAATTTGACCCCGGCTTTTTTGATCTCGTCCCAATGATCAAACATCTCGTGATCGGCCGTGGTGTATTCCACCCGATTGTTCTTGTTGGGATCGCACCCGACAAAGACAAATACCTCGGTCTGGTCACGTACTTGCTGCCATGCGGTTTGCGCTGAATAGACCTCCATATCGCCGATGATATAAGGCATCACAATCTGCGCTGCGCCGCCGGAATAGTCGCCCGTGGTAATGGAACAGCCACCCAGCAGATTAAAGAAGCGGCCCTGCAATACATTGGCGCGGAATATGCCGCCATGTGACCAACCGTCATACGAGGTACTGAATACCGCCTCATTGCCGTGTTTTTCTATGGTGTCGAGGATGGCTTTGGCGGTCAGACCCAGCGCGACGTCCCACGACACCTGCACAAATTCATCCTTACCGCGCAGTTCGGGTTTGCGATTGCCGCTGATGCCTTCCAGATAGGATTTGCGCACCATGGGGCCGGCGATACGGCTCTTGTCATAGGTGCGGGCCAGAATGCCCAGGGTAAGCATTTCGGTCGGGCGCGCATCAAACCGTGTGGGCGCGATCTTTTCGATATGGCCGTTTTTGACGGTGGCGACAAAGGGGCCGTAGTGCGTCGCGTGCATGACGGTGCCGGTGAAATTGGCCATGCTGTTATCGAGTTTGCCACCCAGTGCCTTGGCCAGTGCACTGGATACCGGACCGAGGCTGAAGGCGCCGGCCGCCCCCGTTGCCCCCGCTACAGTCAAAAACTGCCTTCTGGAAAACGCCATGCTAGAGCCCCTTCTACGTGGTGAAGGGTTCCGAATATCCGCGTGGGTTATGGGGACGATGTTGATTTGCCACAAGTGCAAGGCCGCTTTGCGAATCTTCTCAATGCGCAAACGTACGCAGGCGGGGCGCCGTTCTTGCCGCAGCCGTAAACGCCGTCAGCCCGTCGCCAACGCCAGATAGGCCCTGACCGCATTGCCTGGCTCAAGCACCCGGCTGATCATCACCAGATTGGCGCTCAATTCCACCCGGCGCAGCGGCCGATAAACCAGGCCCGGAATACCTACCTGCTGCAGCGGTGCAGGCACCAGCGCCAGCCCCAAACCCGCCGCCGCGTGCGCCAATACCGCCAACGTGCTGCTCAAGCGCTGCGCCACATTCAGCCGCGGCCCCAGGCGCTGGCTGAGCAAGTCGTACAGCGGCTCATGCGCGTCGTGGGCGTCGTACAGAATCAGGGCCTGATCGCCAAGTTGCTCCAGGGTAATTTCTGTTTGCGCGGCCAGAGCGTGATCGCTCGGCAAGGCCAGCATGATCGGCCATAGTCCAATGTGCCGTAGCGCAATGCCGGCGCTGCTGGTTTTGGGATGATCAGGCGTGTAACCAATATCAATCTGCCCCGCCAGGATAGCCTCGACTTGCTGTTGCGGCCCAACCTCTTGTATGACCAGGTCGGCATCTGGATAGCGCCGGTGAAACGCCCGCAGATGTGCGGTGAGCATGCCGCTGAAAATGGCATTCCCGGCAAACCCGACGCGCACCCGGCCGGTTTCGCCACGTAGTGCGCGCGCCACCGTCTGGCGTGTGTGCTCAAGCTGCGCCAGGGTGCGCTGTGCCTCGGCCTGCAGCAAGGTCCCGGCCTCGGTCAGCTCCACCCGGCGGCTGGTCCGGATAAACAACGGCCCGCCCAGTTCGGCCTCGAGCGCTTTGATCTGCATGCTCAAGGCGGGCTGGACGATATGCAGCCGCTCGGCGGCGCGACCAAAGTGTCCTGCTTCAGCCACAGCTAAAAAGTAACGTAAGTGACGGATATCCATAAGCGGGTACCTGATCAGGTTATCTGATGAATTGGTCAAATCAATCTATTGGAGTTTAACTGCGAGCGGCGCCAGACTGGCTGCCTGTTAGATCAAACGGAGCAAAATCTTATGCAGAATCAACTGGAAGACCGGCAACTACTGAATGACCTGATTAATGGCTGGATGCATCGCGACCTGGGCGAATGGGACCAATTGCGCAATCTGTTTCATGCCGATGGCACCATCGAGATCACCTGGTTTGAAGGCCTGGCCAGTGACTTTGTCGACGGCTCGATGCGCATGGGCCAGTCCGATTTGCGCACCAAACATCTGATTGCCAGCCCGACGGTCACGTTTAACGCAGCGGGCAATAAAGCGATTCTGGAAACCAACGCCATGATCATCGGCGAGAACGTCAAATTGAATCTGGGCTGCGAATGCCATAACCGCTTTTATGACCTGGCCGAGAAACGCGACGGCGTGTGGAAGCTGTTTCATCGCCAGAGTATTTACGATATGGGCACGTTCACTTTCCCGCTGGGGCCGGTGGCGATCGACCAGAACGTGGTCAGCAAATATCCGCGCGAATACGCGACGCTGGCGTACTTGCTGGAATTGAGTGGTTTTCCGCTGAACCGTGTTTTTGCGACGCGCGGCAGTGCACTGGAAAAGCAGATGAAGGCCAAGGCACAGCAGTGGCTGGCGGCATAAACGCGCGCTAATCGTAGCCATGTAATAGCCGCGACGGCAGTCCATACACAGCCGCCTGCTTTGCTTTGGGCCGGGCCAGCGCCATCACGCCGGCACTGCCAGCGGGCTATGCTGGCCCACCAGCTCCATCACTTCTTCCAGACCGGACGCCTGCGCTAGTTTGACGATGGCCGGGTAGAACAGATCGACGCCAGGCGCCAACGGCCGCTGGATGCAATGACTTAAATTGCAGCCGCGCAGCTCGGATTCGGGCAGCAGGGTGGCTGCCTGCATGCCGGCTTGCAGCCAGCCGAGTATGGCGCGTGGCTGCGTGGCATGTGCAACCACATGCGGCTGTGCGTCAGCGCTGCGCAGCAGGTCGAGCAGTCGGTCAAAGGTGCCGAGGCCTTCGGCGCGCTTGAGCAAGACCAGGGGCCAGCGGGCGAGCTCGGCCAGGCTGATTGGCACATCGCCCGCTGCCGCGTCCTGGCACAAGGACTGATGCAACACCGCCACCGTGCGCACCGGCGCGAAGGTAATGCAATCAAAGCCATGGGTGTGCTCCGGCTTCTGGATCAGCGCCACATCGATCAATCCATTGCGCAAATGCAATTCCAGATTGCTCGAATCAAGAATTGAAACGGCAATCTGTTTATCCGGATTTTTACGGTGGATTTCGAGCAGCAGGCTTTCAAAATAATTCTGATACAAATGGCTAAGGCCAATTCGCAGCGTACGGGTTTCAGCCCGCGCCAATAACGCGGTTTCGCGCGCCGCATCGTCCACCCGCCGCAGGATTTCACAAGCGCGGCGGTACAAATGATAACCGGCTGGCGTAGGTTCTATCTTTTTGGTTCCACGCAGAAATAACGGTGCGCCGACTTCTTCTTCCAGCTCCTGCAAGCGCTTGCTCAGCGGCGGTTGCGCAATATTCAGGATGCGGGCCGCGCGTGAAATCGTGCCTTGTTCCACCACCGCACAAAAATACTTCAGTCGTTTTAAATCCATTTGCCTTTCCTCCAATAACGCTTGAATACCTGCTTTATATCCGCGCGTTATTGATATGGATCAATTGCACTGGGGGATATCTTTTTGGTTTGGCCTCTCTATCAAAACAGTATTTTTACGCAATTATTGCCGGGCATATATTGGCCTCCGACCGAATTAGCCGGTTCTTTCTGGAGAAAACCATGTCCGAACAGCAATATCCAAAAAACGATGTGCATGATCTGCGCTCTGCCTTGCAACTGCTGGCCAGTTTGCCGGGCGAGCTGGTCGAAACCGACACACCGGTGAACCCCGAAGCCGAATTGTCTGGCGTTTATCGCTACGTGGGCGCCGGCGGCACTTGCGAGCGCCCCACCCGCAAAAACGGCCCGGCCATGATCTTTAACCAGGTCAAAGGCTTTCCGGGCTATCGCGTGGTGATTGGTGTGGTCGGCTCGCGTAAACGGGTGGGTGCCTTGTTGGGTTGCGAGCCGCGCAAGCTGGGCTTTTTGCTGAAAGATGCAGTACAGAATCCGATTCCGCCGGTGCTGGTGGGCGCGGACAAAGCGCAATGCCAGGAAGTGGTGCATCTGGCCAGCGATCCTGGCTTTGACCTGCGCACTCTGCTGCCCGCGCCGACCAATACTGCGGAAGATGCCGGGCCGTATATCACCATGGGCCTGTGTTACGCGTCCGACCCCGAAACCAAAGAATGGGATATCACCATACACCGCCTGTGCGTACAAAGCCGGGACGAATTGTCGATGTGGCTGACGCCGGGTCGGCATATCGAAGTGTTCCGGCAAAAGGCCGAGGCGCTGGGCCAACCGCTGCCGATTTCGATCAGCATCGGCGTCGATCCCGCTATCGAAATTGCCGCTTGCTTTGAGCCGCCCACCACCCCGCAAGGTTTTGACGAGCTGAATGTCGCCGGTGCCATCCGCGGCCGTCCGGTCGAATTGTCACCCTGCCTCAGCATCGAAGCGCGCGCCATCGCCCATGCCGAAATCGTGATCGAAGGCGAATTGCTGCCAAATGTGCGAGTGCGCGAAGACCAGAACACCGATACCGGCAAGGCGATGCCCGAATTCCCCGGTTATACCGGCGAAGCCAAAGACGCGCTGCCCATCATCAAGGTCAAGGCCGTCACCCATCGGCGCAACCCGATTCTGCAAACTACAGTCGGCCCCGGCGAAGAACACGTGAACATGGCCGGTATCCCCACCGAAGCCAGCATTCTGCAAATGGTGGAGCGCGCCATGCCCGGCAAGCTGCGCAATGTCTATGCGCACACGTCGGGCGGCGGCAAATTCCTCGCCATCATGCAGTTCCGCAAAGCCGCCGCTGTGGACGAGGGTCGTCAGCGCCAGGCCGCACTGCTGGCGTTCTCGGCGTTTCCTGAACTCAAGCACGTGATTCTGGTGGATGAGGACGTGGATATTTTCGATACCGACGACGTGCTGTGGGCAATGCAAACGCGTTACCAGGGCGACGTCAGCACCGTGTTTATCCCCGGCGTGCGCTGCCATCCACTGGATCCGTCCCAGATTCCGGAATTCAGCCCGTCGATCCGTCAGGTGGGGCAATCGTGCAAGACCATTTTTGATTGCACCGTGCCGTTTGATCTCAAGCATCACTTTGAACGCTCGAAATTCATGCAAGTAGATGTGCGGCGTTTTCTGCCCGATTTTGAGCAGAACTAAGGTTGGCGGACCAGGGTGATTAATCTGGCCCTGGTCGCCGATCTGACGCCAGCCGGCACGGCGCTGGCATGGCAAACCGGCCTGGATGCCCGGGCCCGCTGCGCCAGCGCCCTCGCCCGCGGTCGAGCAACAACCGCATATAACGATAAAGGGTAATTACCATGATCGGACCGTATGTAAACGGCGCCGCCGTGATTCTGGGCGGCCTTACCGGGGGCTTTTTGGGGCAACGTCTGCCCGAGCGACTGCGCACGGCATTGCCGCAAACCTTTGGCCTGGCCTCGATGGGGCTGGGCATTGTGCTGGTAACCAAGGTCAAGTTCATGCCGGCCGTGGTGCTGGCTTTGATCATCGGCGCAGCGCTGGGTGAACTGATCCATCTGGAACGCCATATAGGCCGGGTGGCTGGCTCCGCGCGCGGGCTGGTAGATCGCTTTCTGCCCTCTTCGTCCACGCTCAGCCATGCCGAATTTACCGAACGCTTTGTCGCCATCCTGGTGCTGTTTTGCGCCAGCGGCACCGGCATTTTCGGGGCCATGCATGAGGGCATGACGGGCGATCCGTCCATCCTCTATATCAAGACCATTCTTGATCTGTTCACCTCGGCCATTTTTGCCACCGCGCTCGGCTTTGCCGTGGCCGCGATTGCCATCCCGCAGGTGATTTTGCAGCTGGCTCTGGCTTTCCTTGCGGTGCTGATCCTGCCACTGACCACGCCCGACATGATGGCCGACTTCTCTGCCGTCGGTGGTCTGATCATGCTGGCAACCGGCCTGCGCATCTGCGGTATCAAGCCGTTTCCGGTGGCCAATATGATCCCGGCACTGGTGCTGGTGATGCCGTTCTCGCACCTGTGGGTCAGCCTGGTCGTGCACTAAGCCAACCCCCGTCCCCCGCACTGAATAAACCCTACATCGCCCCCCCTGCATCAAACGCTGAAGGCAAGCCGGCATGCCTTGCAGCGCGCTCAATAAATCAAAGGCCGGCAAGCCACTGGCATGACATCAGCGCGTACCTGTCGCCGCCCGCCACTTGCGTGGAGGCGACCAGCCAATCGCTTTTCAAGGTATAGAGCAGATGAAAAACAAAATACTGGCCCTGGCCCTGTGCCTCAGCCCGCTAGCCCCCGCCGCCTTTGCCGATGTCACCCTGTACGGCAGCCTGCGTGGCGATATCGAATATGATCACTACGGCACTTACGGCACCAACAGCCCGGCCGCCAACGGCCATGCGCGGGTGGTGGATTCGATCAGCCGCATCGGCTTCAAGGGCGAAGATCGTTGGGACAACGGCTGGACCGGCCTGTGGCAGATTGAATCCGCCCTCGCCTCCGCCGGCACTGCCGACGTGAACGGCGCTAATCCCAAAGGCTACGGCGGCAGTACCTGGGGCGGCCGCAACTCTTATATCGGCTTTAGCAGCCCGACTTACGGCATCTTCCGCGCTGGCAATTACGATACCGGCTACAAATCGATGCTGATCATGTCCAGACTGTCGCCGGTGTTTGACGATTTTCTTGATTCGTTTGATTACAAAGGCAAAAACGCCACTTTCTCGCAACTCTCGACCCGGCTGAACGACAGCTTGTCGTGGGACACGCCGGTGTGGAACGGTCTGCAATTCCGCAGCAACTACGGCATGGACGGCAGCCCCACCGCCGCCGGGCGCGCGCCGGTATATGTGGTGAGCGCCCTGTACAACCACGCCGGTTTTAACGCCGGACTAGGCTGGCAATACGCCAGAAATCGTACCTTTACCCAACTGAGCGGCCTCGCCAGCGCCGATAGCCAGGTGGTCAGCAGCAGTAGCAGCGGCAATGTCACGCCCGGCGCGCGCACCGAAGGGGCGCAGCTGGTGGCCAGTTATACCTTTGCCGCTGGCTATGCGTTGGGCGCGGGTTGGGAGCATATCGATAACGTCGACCCCACCACGCATAACAGCCACTGGAACAACTTTGTGCTGAGCGGCAATGTCTGGCTGACCCCCAAGCTGGAACTGCAAGGTTTGTACAGCCAATCGCATGACATTCTTGGCGTATCAGGCCTGACCGGCCAGCAATACTCGCTGGCGCTGGTGGATTATCTGAGCAAAAAAACGCGGGTTTATCTATCTGGCGTGACGTTGCGCAATGGTGGCGAAACCACAGGACAGCAATTTGTTTTCCAGAATGCATCGGGCTCTTTGGTGGCGCATAACGGGCAAACCGTCGCGGCCCTGTTAACCGGCGTGCGTACCGATTTCTGATACCGCGGCCCGGCAGCGCAGCCCACGCGGGATGGCGTGGGCTTGCGTTTTATCGAACCGTCATCGCGGGGCGGCCTTGTCTGCGGTTTGGGGCAGGGCTACGCTGCGCGATGCTGCCGCATATCAGTACCGCGGCTAATGTAATTGAGCAGATATCCGCGCATCCGGTTTGCGTCCGGATTGCGAATCAATTGGTTCGTCCCTCTATTGCCTGCCCCATCCACCGTGATTAAACGGAGCGCCCGCGCAATGAATAACACGATTGTTTTACTGATTCGCTTTGAGACCAGACCGGGGCAAAGAGATCTGTTTGTTGAGCGGCTCGCTAGCCTGGTCAAAACCATGAGCCACGAAACGGACTTCGTGAACGCCGTTTTGCATACCAATCTGGACGAGCCCGATGTAGTGGTCATTTACGAGACGTGGCGCGGCACACGGGAGACGTGGCTGCAGCAAGAGCTTCCACGGCCCTATCGCCTATCCTATGAAAACGAGCTTGCGCAGTTGGTGGCCAGCAGAACGGTGCAATGGCTGGTGCCATTAAGCGGACCTTAGTGCCTTAGCCCTCGCAGGCGCCAGCAGCACCGGACCTGGAACACCGCATATTGCGGGCCCTGATCACCTGCGCGCCAGACATGCCGTGAACGGTCCATCTCGTCTATAGTTCTGCCCATCTGCCCGGTATGGTTCTGCTTGATGAGACGTCTTGTCCCGCTTTTAGTGTGGGTGGCCAGCATGGGATATGCAGCCGATGCCCCGGTGACGGCCACACCGTCTGATGATTTGCAAATGTTGCGGCGTCAAATATTGGCCGGCGTGCCGCAGACCTTGCCGTGGACCGCTGAACACGATACCGAACAGGTGCTGACATTTGCCATCGCACAATATAGCCAGGCCGTGGCAAAGACGATGAACATGGCCAGCGCGGTGCTGACGCTGCGGCAGAATACGGATCAAGCCAAAGCGGCAGAAAGCGCAGCACTAGCCGACGATTTACTCACCCAGATCGGTGCGACTTGCTATGAGAACTCGCACAAACTGCATGACGCGATTCTGGCCAAATTCGGCCCCCATCCGGAGCTGGATGCGCAAGACGATCTGGTCGAAAGCGGCTGCGCGCTGATCAGCCGGCTGCACTATCGCTGACGGGTTGACCCTTGCATCGACGGCCGTCCGTGCCGTCTGGTCCGCGCCTGCCGGGTCGCGCCCGAGCCCGATTGTCGTGGCCCGCTCAGGCCGGCGCTTTGATCAGCGTTTGACCAGGTCCGACCGATAAATCACGTTGACGCCAGTATCAACACGGATCAGCTGTGCAGGCGGATCGTTTGCTGCCGCATGGTACGCGGCGATGACGCCCTGATAGCCGATGAGCCACGGATGCTGCACGAACAAGGCGGTGATCTGGCCACGGATGACGGCTCGCGCCAGTTCATCATTGATATCGAAGCCGATAAAAACCAGTTCGTGACTTGCCAGCAAGCCGGGCTCGCCACGGAGGGCGGAAAGCATCGCCAGGGTGACGGACTCATTCGGCGTGAATACACCGTTGACCGGTTCAGCCAGCGAAGAAAGCAGATTGGCCGCCTTCAGCCTGGCCGCTCCGACATCTGAACCGATGTAAGGGCCCACAATCACGCGCAAGCCGCTCGCACGCGCGGCTTCAAGAAATCCGCGTTCGCGTTCACGGGTGGATGCGACCTCTTCTTGCATACGAAACAGCAATACCGTGCCGCGCCCATGCAGCTTGTCCGCCATGATCAAACCTGCCCGGGTGCCAGCTTTAAAGTTATCGGTGCCAACAAAAGCCTGGATGGCTGCGCCACCGGGGTCGCGGTCGATATAGACCGCGGGGATGCCCTGCTCTTTGAACTGCTGAACCTGAGCGTTAACGGCACCGCTGCTGGGCGCGATCACTATGGCCTGGCATTGCTGCCTTCTGACGGCCTCGATGATTTTGTGCTGCGCTTCTGGATGCATTTCGTCCAACGGGCCGCGAAAATAGATTTCCACGCCCAGATGTACCCCCGCAGATTTCGCGCCGCGCCCCACTTCTTGCCAAAACTGATTGCCGCCGCCCGCCGTGACCACGCCTATGCACTGCGCGACACTTAACCGGATGGTAAAGAGCAGCAACAGGGCAAGCCAGACACGGGTGGAACGCTGCATACGATGCCCTTTTTCTTCGCTGTAAAAGTGCGCGAAGCAAAATTAATTAGAAGTTGCTAATACTTCATAGCATTCTTGCAGCGATTCGCCATGCCCAATGCCTTGCAGGGCAAGCGCAGCGGCTAAAGTCCGGCCTGCCGCGACATCGGATGCCACTTATCCCCACGCTGGCGCGCGGAGCTGGCGGTGCATATGGCTGCGGCGGGCGCGGCGGGTAGCTGCCAGCGTGAGCAGACCCGCAAGGGCAAGCGCATAGGCGGGTGGCTCGGGCACCGGGCTGATATCCAGCGCATTCATGGCCCAATACGAATAACGGGTGCCAAAATGGTCGCCGCCAACAAACTCCAGGCTGTCGACGGCCACGCTGAAGGGCGAGGCGTAAAAGCGGAAAGTGCGATCGGGCGGCAAGGCAAAGCGGGCGCTGCCCACCGCAATACCGTGGCGGTAGCCGGTGACACTCACCGCTTCGGTCGGCGTCTGATACCAATCCAGCGGCTGGGTATTAAGACTGACGCCACCAAACACCGCGGGTCCGGCCAGCATGTCCACGGTGATGGTGTATCCAAAATAGGCATCTACGCCCGCCTGACCATAGCCCATCGCGCCAAAACTGAACGCCAAGCCCTTATAGACATAGGGCTCGCCGGTCCACGGCTGCGCCGGTACATGTGCGAATTGGTCCAACGAGATCATTGCGGCTCGCGCATCGGGGCATGCGACGCCCAGCGCGGCGGCAAAGAACAGGTAGCGCAAAAAATGATCCATGGTTTGATCCCTGAATTGATCCCGTCGGCCTATGCGTGCCGTTCAATGCGACAACAGCACGCACTGCTCGCAACGCAGCAGAAAATCACGACTTACGCCGCCGGCAGCCCACTCCTGCGCGCGGCTGTGCCCATAAAGCCCTGCCACGACCAGGTCGGCCCCCACATCCAGCGCCAGCTTGCGCAGGGTGGGCGCGTGCGGTGCGCCACTGTGCTCCAGCTTGTACTCAGCGCGTACGCCATGTGTTCTTAGCCAGTGCGTCACGGTGCGAAGACGGTTTCTGGCGTCATCTTCTTCGGCTTCGGTGCTCACTTCGACCACGGTAACGGCGCTGGCCAGCAACAAGACCGGCAGCGCATCGGCAATGATTCGCCGCGCTTCAGGTTTGTCTTGCCAGCAAACCATGACGCGGCTGACCGCGATTTCCCGAAGCGTGGGTGGAACCATCAGCACCGGCCGACCGGCGTGCATCGCCAGTTCGCCAGGTGGTAGGTCCAATGCGGCTACGCTGCGGGGATTGGGCGCGGCACAGATCAGCAGATCAGCAGCGCGCGCCTCGCGGCAGATCCATTCCAGCGCTGGCACCGCTTCGTGATTGCAGCGCAATTCCATACGGTCTGCGGGCAGCCCCGCGTGGGCCTCCATGTTCGCCTGCAGCGCGGCGAACTGCTGCTCAAGCCATGCTTTTTTCTGGGCGGAAGGCTGCACGTCCACAGTCTGCCCGCCCATGACAGCCACCGGGTTGACCCCGGTAACCAGCCCGATCAGCCGGGCCGGAAAGCGCCGGGCCAGTGAAGCGGCAGCCTGCAATAGCGGCGTGTTGTCCTGACCTGCGGCCAGATGAACCATGATCGACGTATAAGTCATGATGGGCTCCCGGGCTCAATGTGAAACCAGTGTGCAATGTTCGCCACGCAGTAACAGGTCACGGGTAAACCCGCCCAACACCCATTCCCGTACCCGGTGATGACCGTACGCCCCACCGACGATCAGGGTGGCGTCGATTTCCTTGATCAGATCGTCGAAGGCAAGCAATTGATGTTCGTTGGCCGAAACGATGCGGTAATGCGCGTGGACGCCATGCGGCCTTAGCCACGCAGCGACATCAATCAAACGGCTGCGCGCCGCCGGCACGCCCTGATCGCTGACCACTTCGGCTAGCGTGACATGGCCGGCCTGGCGCAACAGCGGCAATGCGTCCGCAATCGCGCGTCGGGTCTCGCGCGTGTCTTTCCAGCCCACCAACACCCGCTCCAGGGACACCGGCGGCAAGTCGGCCGGCAATACCAATACCGGCCTTCCTGCCTGCATGACCAGATCACTGAGCACCAGGCCAGCGGTGCCGAACCCGGCCAGGTCGCCCGCCTGCACCACAAGCAAATCGGCGCCCGCAGCATGCCGCGCTAACGCCTCGGCCACTGAGGGCACGTCCAGCTCAATACAGCAGCGGCGGCGCGGAACCTGTTCTTCAAGCACATGATGAAATTCGGCCTCGGCATCAACCGCTTCGCGCTGTCGGGACTCGCGCCGACAGGCAAATGGATCAATCACGCCCAAGCCGTCGCCATACGGCGGCTCGAGTTGATTGGCGATCACGCCGGTCACGCTGGCAGAAAATGTCGCCGCCAGTTGCGAGACGACCTCCAGCAGGCGATGGTGGGACGGTGCCGTTCCGAGCAGAACGGTGATTGCGGTGTAGTTCATGGCACACCTCCGATGCGAGCGTGCCCGGCATTGCAAGCCAGGCGGAGAGCGCTGCAGCATCTGAGGTTTCTGCACTTGATGACCGGCAGCGCGCGGATGTCTCCAGCCTGCGCTTAATCCGCTCGAACTTATTTGAAAATATCAAGTAACTTTGATCTATCTCAAATTATTCACGGCCTCAGCCAGGGATATCTCAACATCGCCCCAAATTTCGCCAGCACGCGGCCAGCGACCTGGCGCCCGCCTTCGGCCATACAAGGCCTTTGCTCGGCACCGCGCCAGCGTTTTTTCTGTATGCGCAGCGCCATGCCAAACCAACAAAACTTTCTGCAAAATATCTGTTGCTGTCCACAACATGTCTGCACTTAGCCGATTATTGATGTTCGTCAAATATTGCTCACACAGATAATTCAGATTCTTGCTATTGCCGAAGTGGTGAACTCAACTTCAGAACAGCTGGCGTGTCCGCACTCCGGCATCACCCGTTCTGGAGAGCACGTACATGAAACGTAAAATCCACCCCATCGCCAGCTGGCTTTACCTCGCCGCACTGGTTACGCTTCCGATCGCGGATATTGCCGCCGCATGCACCGGCATCACGCTCGTTGCCAAAGATGGTTCTGCCATCCAGGCTCGGACCATGGAATGGGGCACCTTTTACCTTGATTCCGAGGTGATGGTGGTGCCGCGCAAGCATGCTTTTAAAGGCGCCACCCCGGATGGCAAGGCCGGGTTGGCATGGACTGGCAAATACGGCATCGTCGGCTTGAACCTGGTAAAGACACCGGTAATCACCGATGGCATGAATGAGCAAGGTTTGACCGTGTCTTCGCTGTACTTGCCCGGCTTTGAAGAGGGCCAGAAATATGATCCCGCCAAAGCAGATCAGACGCTGGCCATAACCGATGTACCAACCTGGCTATTAAGCAACTTCGCCACCATCGAAGAGGTGCGGAAAAATATGCCTGGCGTCATCGTGACTGACGTCGTTCTGCAGGCGTTTCATGGCATCGCGCCGCCGGTGCATTTCATGATCACTGACCGCAGCGGCAAGACCATCGTGCTGGAATATACCCACGGCTCGCTCAGCATCTATGACGATCCGGTCGGCGTATTGACCAATTCGCCCGAGTTTCCATGGCATCTGACCAATCTGCGCAATTACGTCGGCTTGCATCCGCAGTCCAATCAGGCCATCAAGGTGGGCGATCTGGAATTGGCACCTTTTGGCGCGGGCAACGGCATGGTCGGGCTGCCCGGCGACTACACCCCGCCCTCGCGCTTTGTCCGGGCCGCCGCGTTGCGCAATACCGTGCGCCAACCGGATACTGGATATAAAGCGGTCAATGAAGCATTCCGGATTCTGGATAACTTCGATATCCCACTAGGCGCCACGGATGCCAAAGCAAATCTGCCCAAAGATGAAACGATAGGCTCCACGCAATGGACCAGTGCAATGGATACAGCTTCATTGCGCTATTACTATCACACCATGTTCAATCGCTCTTTAAGAATGATTGATCTGAAAAAAACTGACTTCAACAAGCGTGAAATCAGCTATTTTCCGTTGGATACGCGCAAGGAGCAAAGTATTGAAACGGTGATGACACGGTGAGGTCATTGCGAGTTTTATTAACCGTCACCGTTACCCGGTTTCAGGCGTAGATCGTCGTCTGGCATGGGCGGATGGCAAAACTGATGAACTAGCCCTGAAGCGTGGCATCGTCCCGGAATTGCCATCGGACGACGGTAGGCATCATGTTTTGGTGGGCATTGACTCGAGGAGTATGCGTTGACAGAAAAGTACGTTTTGAAAGACGAGTATCGAAACAAACTTCGTTGCCGAATTGCGAACTCAGCGATCGGACCTTCCACCATACGCGGCATGGCTAAAAAGGGAACCATTGCGCCTGCTCGTCTCTTTCTTGCGCAGATCGACCTCAGCCAATTTATCAATTGCGACGCAAAGAAGTTTGCAGAATTGCTGGATACGATCACAAAGCAGTATTGCGATGAGGTCGGCCTGAAATGGGGCGCTGCACGTAAGTTTCTTAATATTTTTTTGCGGGATTGTCTCTACAATCGATGGGTTTGCGAAGACTTTCAATTATCTGAGATCGGTCAATTCTTTGAAGTGCCGCTTGATAGCCACGTGGCCCGTGAACTAAAGCAAAAGGCCGGTCGAGGCAAACTTCCGCGCTGGCAAGGAGTAATTCACCTTGAAGAGCCAGTGAGCAAACAATTTCAGAACTATGCAGACGAGTTGGCGATGAGCGAAGGCGTGTGGCGGGTTGATCTTGATATCATTTTCTGGCGCGGCGATTTGTCCAGACGCAAGCAAGGCATTTAGCCCTCAATTGCCAGCAATTGAACGCGCTCTGCCAACACCAACACGGTGGCGCCGTAGACAGGCTCAAGTTCCATCAAAATCAGAGCCCCCGTCCGGATACGGTCCAATTTTTCCAGGAGCACGGGCCATTGCAGATCGCTGGTATCGGGCTCCCGCCCCCGCATCATAAAGAATAAGCGCCTTGCAGTTTCTGTCTCCTGACTGCCGCCAGCGTCGAGTCGCGTAACGCGGTCAATAATATTTGACAGCCGCATATCGTCGACCACGAAATCATCAACCCCTTGGGCAACAATTTGCTTGCGCTTCTCGCCTTGCCACCTACATGTCACATCAATCCGGATTTCCTGCTTCGTCGACTCAATCCGAATAGCGTCAATGGTGGCTTCGGTCAAAACGTCCCAATCATCCATAAATTCTCTCTGCATTTCGCCAATTCACGAAGAGTTTGCTGGAAATCTGGCAGCAATGGAAAGCCGCTAGCTTACCTCAATGGTGACGCCAGCCATGTACGGCCGCATCTGGATATATCAAAAGATTAATTATTGGTACGCAAAAAACAGCGAGGGCCACATTTACTGAATTTCTCAACCCAAACTTTTTGCCAAGAGACTGTGCATGCCGCCCGCAAAGCGATGCAGCCCATCGCAGAACCAGATACACCGCCGACCCGGCAGCACGGCATTATCTCGTTCCGCTTACATTTTGCCGCGTATTTTCTTATTTAACTGCCTATCGCCCCCCGCCCCGGCCCTTCAATTAATCGCTATTGGCTGCTCATGCTCCGGCCAGCGGCCAGACGGCGACCGATTCAATGTGAAAGTCACCATTGGGGTAATAAATTTTTTGGGGCGAGCGATATTCCAGGCAAAAAAGCACACCTTTGACGAGCCAGAATTGCACTTCCATCTCCCCACCTTTAAAGCGTACGTTCGCCGTCGCCAACAGTGTTTCGGGCCCAATGTATTCGAATCGCCTGGTCTGGCAAATGTCGGTGATGTTCTTGCCGAAACGCACGGTATGAAAGTTTGTAAAGCCATATGACATAGGTTCATCAATATGCTTGAGCAATCTGCGAACGGTAGTAAAGCGGGAAATCTGTTCGGCAAGAATGGTACGACCATGCAAATCTAACGCCTCGCTCAGTCGCTCAAGTAGAGCGTGCTCGAATGGCGTAAGCGCGAAAATACCGAAGAAATTCTTGATCGCTAAAACCAACGGTAAACTCATCAATGTAGACCCGATTTGTTGCGGCAGCGGTTATTCAATTATGACTATGCCAGCCCGTTACGCGCCAATGCGAGATTGAAGCAGACATTCCCGCCGGACGAAAGAAGTGACCTGAGGGTTCGCTTTTCCGGGTCTCATTGTGGAAGTCATTGGTGCCTCAAACCGTTATAACGTGGCATACGGTGGACCGCAGCGTTATGCGCTATTTATAGTAGCGACACTTCAGGAACGCGCTATCCAAATAGACTTGTAGTAGGCAGCGAGAAATTTGAGCCCTCGATAGACATATATTCTGTTAGCAAATACCCACTATAAGCCTTCTCGCCTTTCCTAAAAAGCCAGTGATTTGTTCTTGAATGAATTGCACGGGTTCTAATAGGCCCGCCCCGCTAAATCACCGTCAAACCATGAAAAGGGCCAAGCATCGGTTCGATGTTTGGCCTTTTTCTGCGCTGTTAACTAAGCTTTTTGCGTGAGCTATTGCGTGCGATGAGCGCAATTGCACCCATTCCCAAAAGCGCCCATGTCTCTGGTTCTGGCACAGCGGCAATCGAATTGTTCAACATCAGCTTGCCAAAGGTAGGCATATGGGTATCAACAAGGACCAGATAAGTGCCAGGAGTCAGAAACTGTGTAAATGAACCAGAAAATCCGCTTGCGTCATAGATCTGGTAGAACCCACCTATCACCTGCACTCCGTCCGGATAGCCGGGGGGATAAACCGTAATTAACTGTTCAATCTCGAATCCATCAATGACCTGATTATCGGGATAACCCAAAGACTGGCTTTGGTAGTTAATCGTGACGTTATAACCGGGCGCTGCATCCGAAAGATTAAGCGCATAGTCGTAACCTTGATAGGAGCCGTAATCGCCATCCTCATAATTGTAAAGGGTTTCCCACGCGCCCCATTCCGCGCCATCAATTTCTCCAGACACCGAAGCATTCGCGAACCCAGACAGCAAAATACCGCCGACAAAAGCGGCCGAAAGAATCGTTTTACGCATTTCTCACCTCACACTCTGTCAAGTAGACGCCGAGTAACCGGCCTGTTCGAGCGGGTTATTTATGCTTTCATGAAACGATTATTATTCTGTCCAAAAGCTGTCCGCCTCGGCCAGATGGCTTAGGCAATGCGTGAACCTGGCTTGCTCACCGACTTTCAGAAGCGACTCGCTGTGTACGCAGCGGCGGCCGCCCGCGTTAACCGCCCTTGCGTTTATGTCACCCATGGAAGCTGTCCATGTGCATGCTCTCTGGGAAGCGGAGCGCCCAGCCGCCGCGTGACCGGGCAGGGGCATGAGGCAATACGTTGAACACGTTCGACGCGGGCGTGGAGTTTCAGCGCAATACAAACTGCGTTACGCATCGCCCAGATGGAAGCTTTGCGCCGAACACATAACTACTCGATCTGGTCTCTATCCGACAGATGATTTATGCCTTTCGAATCAATACGGCAACACCATTTGACATCGCTTCCCCAGCCTGGGATCGAATTGATTTCAATACGCCCGGTGGCAACGAGGTCTTCAGGCTCCCCCAAATCATTCGAATCCGGCATGAATAAATACACTTCCATTCCTGCCGCTACCGTGACGGGCATTCCGTGGTCATTGATTTTGGTATCCGTCACGGAAAAAAGGACCAGATCAAGCTCAACCATCTCATTAAAGTCAACTCGAAATTTGTCCATCGTGAACTGACATCTCCATTCAAGCGGTCCCACTGCAGTGCTTTTGGTACCAGATTTGGCACGGTCGGAATAAACAAAGTTTGTAGCTGTTCGGCAATATATGCCGTTATCAATCGCATGGTCTGGATTTCGACGCGTGCCATAAAACACGATTTGCTCGCCAATAAAATGGCCGCCTGATATTACGCAAACAAAAAATTCCTGGCTTGAAAGCAGCATCAGGCGTTGGGTTTCGACTCCCGACGAAGTGCCAGATGATTTGTGCCAGTGGCGCTTGTCATGCGCCTGATCACTACGGCTGGGGCGCTCGTCTGTCGGCGCCGAACGACCCGTGGGGGGCCGCAGCTCTACCTTGAAGCGTGGTGAATAATCTTTTAAGCTTGCGCCGTCGAAAAAGGTGGACCGGCGTGGTGAGCCCCGGTCGGCTTGGTCTTCAGTACCAAGCTCAATTCCAGCCCCTGATGGGCCGCGGACCACGACGGGTGGACGCTTGCCTTCCTCCCGTAGATCAGGTTACGCAGCCATCGTGGCTACCGCCTCGTCCTTACGGGCTGGTTCGACAATCGTCCTTGCGCCGTTGCCTCGGCATCTTGATCAAAGGACGCTCACCATGCGCCATGTACCTGTTCTCATCGTCGGCGGAAGCCTCGTCGGCTTATCCGCTTCCCTGTTTCTGCGCCATCACGGCGTCCCCCATCTTCTGATCGACAAGCATCGCGGCAGCGCCTCTCATCCGCGTGCCATGGGCTTCACCGAAACTACGTTGGAGCACTACCGCGCCTGCGGCATCGCGGATCGCATCCCGCAGGCCGATCCTGGCGCCCGCCTCCGCCGCGTGACTGTCGCGACGCTGTTCAGCGACTGGATTGCGGAAACTGAGTGGACGCCCGGCGAACCGGCCCAGCGCAGCGCCGCTCTGTCGCCCTGCACGGGTGCGGCGATCGCACAAGACAAGTTAGAGCCCATCCTGCGCGCAGCGGCGCTCGAGGCCGGCGCCGAGATGAACCTCGGTGTCGAACTGATCTCCTTGATTCAGGACGACGCCCGCGCGACGGCGACGGTGCGCCACCGCAATGACGGCGCCGAGGAGATAATCACTGCAGATTGGGTGATCGCCTGCGACGGCGCCAATAGCATGATCCGCGACGGTCTCGGCATCTCACAGAGTGGCGTCGGTCATCTGCGAACATTGCGCAGCGTGTTGTTTCACTGCCCGGATGCTGACGCCGTACTGGATCGTGGCGCACAACAGTTCGAGATCAAGCAGGCGGAATTCAATGCGTTTCTCACCACCTACGGCGACGGTCGCTGGGTACTGATGTTCGACGATGATCAAGAGCGTGACACGGACGAGCTCAAAGAAGCGGTGCTCAGAGCGCTTGGCCGTGAACTGCCGTTCGAGATCATCACGACGGGTCGCTGGGAACTCGCCGGTCGCATCGCCGATCGCTACCGCGAGGGACGCGTGTTCCTGGCGGGCGACGCCGCACACCAGCTGCCACCGACCCGAGGCGGCTTCGGCGCGAATACCGGCATCGACGATGTCTGGAATCTCTCGTGGAAATTGGCTGCAGTTCTGCAGGGAATGGCCGCCGACCGGCTCCTCGACACTTACCACGCCGAACGTCATGCGATCGGGTGGCTGCGGCATCAGCAAACCTTCTCGCGCCCCGACTATGCGAAGTGGGCCCCCGCGACATTCAAGCCTGAGCCGTTGCTTGCTAACGATGCGATGGAGTTCGGCCAGCTGAACCGGTCGACGGCCGTCGTCGGCGCGGGTCTGGAGCTGCCGGCGGCGGCAACGCCCAAGGAATGGGCCGGCCAACCCGGCACGCGGGCTCCGCACGTGTGGGAGCAGGGAGCGAGCCGGACACGCTCGACGCTTGACCTGTTCGGCAGGGCCTACGTGCTGTTGTCCGCCAATCGCGCATGGATCGAGCGGGGGCGGCGCCTACAGGTGGCCTCCGTCCTGGTCGGGCAAGATTTCGTCTTTCCGGACGATCAGCCCTTCGCAGCTGTATTCGGCATCAAGGACGCTGGCGCAACGCTGGTCCGCCCGGATGGGGTGATCGCCTGGCGCTCAGACGCGCAGCCGGACGCCGTCGCGCAAGACGCGATCGATCAGCTCATCGCGGCGAGGGCTTGATATAGGGGGCGTCTCTTCGCCACGTAATTGCCCGACATTTCGGCGCTGCTGGACATCGAACATGTCCGGCAGTTGGCGGGCCGTTATGTCGCCTGCACCGACCGAGGCTGGCGCCCCGGCGCTGTCGAGCCGGTGGAGTGCGGCAGCGTCGGGGCGGGCGACGCAAGCTGCGACATGCACGATCTTGGCAGCCGGGTCGGAGGCTTGGAAGCAATTCAGGCGAGCCTGGTGGAAGAGACGCGCCACATCGACTTCTCGCTAGACCCTTGGCCAGTCAGGCCGCACGGATAGCTCCGGCAGTAGTGGATATCTTGCATAGCAATTAGCGATGAGCTAGCTCTCCGCTACTCGAAATCTCTTGAGTAATGCGGGTGTATATAGACTCAACGGCAGTACTGCGACGATACCAACGATGGCCACGGCATATCCATAACTGCCTAATAGATCCATGCTCATGCCAACGAGCGTCTTTCGCGTGGATCAACTGCACAATGTGAATCGGCCCGGCAAGTAAACGACAAGGGAGCGGCCAATACTGATGCCTCGGCTCCTGCCAAACAGACCCAAACAGCACACACGACAATACCCACCCTGGCGGGCGTTGTTTGGATGGTGCACTAGCAAGTACCAAATGAGTCGGGGCTCTGCATAATCATTTTGCAGCAGGACACAACTATGAATTAGCAGTCTGACTGCTCATTCTTCAGTTGCATGCTAGCAGCCAAATACAACAGGACTGGTGCTGCATGCATGAGCATCATAGGACTTAGCTCTTCGTCATCGTCGTCAAGATTTAAAAATTCAATGTCTTCGTGGAGGCTTCCTATGACGACCTCGGCCTTCTGGCTTCGGACATCAAACATTGATGTCCTCGGAATGGACCAATAATAGTCTTCATTCACATCAACCTCTTTCAGGTCTACATTGTTTTCAATAAATTCAAAGATTGAATTTATCTTATTTTTCAATTTTGAAATATTCAACTTTTTATTTTTTTCCATATCTACGCTCACATTCAGCTAGCTGCTTCTCAAAATCGGCAATTTGCTTCATAAACGACGCAATACGCCCGTCAATAATATTCTGATAAATATCCATCCTGTTATTGTCATAGGCTCATTGCCGAGGCCCTTTGTTATCATAGGCCGATGGATTTGAAATGTAATTTTTAATTTCTCGCGATGTGCCGCCAATTCCTCGCGAAGACCTTTACATGGATCCTGGTTTGTTCGGCTTAGGAGGACAAGCGTTGCTAGAACCTGGATGTACCGCCCCCTATACGGATCATATTCCCTGACCCCGTTACTGCTCCGCGAAATCTCCTTGTCCGAGTACCCGCCCGACAAGGTAAACAGCAAGGTAGCGGTCGATACTGATGCCTCGGGTCCTGCCAAACAGCCCCAAACAGCACAAGCAACAACGCCCACCAGTCAGGTGGGCGTTGCATGCAAGTGGCTCAAACAAGAACAAATATGATCACCATTATTATCACAGCAATCGCTATGAAAATTGGTCTCACCTGTTTACGGGGATCACCCTCTTCACCCTTGGGCAACAACACAATTTGATGCCACTTGTTCAGGCCAAATTTCCTCATTTCTACAGATTCCCAAAAACATTGCCTTGTAAGTATCCAC